>NZ_PNDK01000096.1:0-213 GCF_005887265.1 Pseudoalteromonas sp. S1608 | reverse complement strand
TTATTCGAACTATCATTATAGATAAAGATATTTGTTTTTTTTTCATGTATGTATTATTCAAATTCTACAACATTTTTAATTACATTTTAATGGTTTAATATTTACATAAATGTTGATTTATAACATTAATTGTATTTAGCTGATAATGGTAAGACCTTTGCACCTAATGTGAACAATGAAACAAGAATTACACAAAACTCCAATTTATCTTCG
>NZ_PNDK01000095.1:0-252 GCF_005887265.1 Pseudoalteromonas sp. S1608 | reverse complement strand
ATTCAAATTAGGGCCAGCGACTTTTATACCCTCAGGGGTTTTAATCCCTGTAGCCAGCATATCTATCCGCGTTTTAATTTGCATTACCCAAGCGTTCGTCAGCCCAGGAAACTTAACTTAAGCATCCAGCTCTTGCTTGAGCTTTTCAGTGGTCATGCCTTCGCGCCACTGATCCTTAGGCTTAAACTGTATAAAGGTTTCAATCATGGTCAGTGGTGCCGGATCGGTTTCCGTTTCCGCTCGTCCAATTTT
>NZ_PNDK01000094.1:0-305 GCF_005887265.1 Pseudoalteromonas sp. S1608 | reverse complement strand
AGGCTCTGCTTCAAGGTCAGGCTCTACTACAAGTTAAGCCGCAACTTCATCTGAACACTCTCCATCTTCAAAAGGCTATGCGTCCTGCTCAGTGACAACAACATCGGGCGGGTCTGGGGGGGGGGGGGGCTGGGCGGGGGGGGGGGGGGGGGTGGGGGGGGGGGTGGGGGTGGCGGGGTGGGGGGGGTGGGGGGGGGGGGGGGGGGGGGGGGGGGGGGGGGGGGGGGGGGGGGGGGGGGGGGGGGGGGGGGGGGGGGGGGGGGGGGCGGCGGGGGCGGGGGGGGGGGGGGGGTGGGGGGGGGTGG
>NZ_PNDK01000093.1:0-247 GCF_005887265.1 Pseudoalteromonas sp. S1608 | reverse complement strand
TTTCTAATAATTAGTTTTTAATTCGCCCTGGTATGATACTTAAAACTGAACTAGAGCTTAGCAGCTATCAAGCTCTAATGGTGCCTGAAAAAGCAATTATTCCTCTGCTAGATAAACATTATGTTTTTCAATTTGAAGATGGCATAGCTTATCGCATAGAGGTACTTGTTGCATGTAGAAACAATGGCTGGGTTGCAATAGACAAGGGGTTAAAGAACGGCCAGCAGTTTGTTACCGAGGGAATAAT
>NZ_PNDK01000092.1:0-208 GCF_005887265.1 Pseudoalteromonas sp. S1608 | reverse complement strand
CCATTACTAAATAATATTGACCCGTCTGTGAAACAGCCACAGATCCTTGTACTCACACCAACCCGAGAGCTTGCGATCCAAGTATCTGAGGCATTTGAAAAATATGCAAAACACACTCGTGGTGTTGAAGTACTGGCAGTATATTGTGTCGAGAGCTACACCATCCCGTTGATCGCACTTCGTCGTGGCGCACAGATAATTGTTGCTA
>NZ_PNDK01000091.1:0-264 GCF_005887265.1 Pseudoalteromonas sp. S1608 | reverse complement strand
ATGGTTTTCAGTTAAATTTAAATAATCTTACAGTATTTCTCTTATTTGTACGCCGTATAAATAAATCACTTTGTAACCACATTAATGCGCCATTTTACGAATTTGTCGATTAAGTCCTTGTTTTAAAATAATACTAATCTGATTGTCAGTGATTTTAGTCACCTCACACGGCAAGGTCATTTGCTTGTGGTCAGGGTCGGGTGCAGCCATGTTTTGGTATAACTCCGGATCTATCGCGTTATTGACGGTTACGAAATATCGCTT
>NZ_PNDK01000090.1:0-230 GCF_005887265.1 Pseudoalteromonas sp. S1608 | reverse complement strand
AAATGGTTCTAAGCCAAATACTACCTCATCAATTATAAACAGTTTTGAGGTGGAACCCAATTTATGAAGTCCCGCAAAAAGCAATCTAGTAGAGCCGGTACCCAATTGCCTAATTGGCGTGTCATTAACATCATGTAAGCTCACTGCGCCATGCGAGACCGCAACCCTCGCCACCTCACGTAAAGCTTGAAGCTCACCTACATTTACCCCAATCGCAGATGTTACACCTT
>NZ_PNDK01000089.1:0-219 GCF_005887265.1 Pseudoalteromonas sp. S1608 | reverse complement strand
TTTTACAAGCTTAATTGCTAGATTTGGTCATATTGAGTGGACTACAGCAACTCAAAACTTATATTTAGGGTTGTAATTCCTGGCGGCTAAAATCTAGGCCCTCACCCTGCGGGCAAGGAATATTTTGCGTTGCATGTTAAACATCATAAGTAGGGGTGCAATTCTTACATACTACTGTGCCCATGGCTATCCATTCACCTTCGTGATAAACACCATTAT
>NZ_PNDK01000009.1:0-45726 GCF_005887265.1 Pseudoalteromonas sp. S1608 | reverse complement strand
ATATAGGCAAGGCAGAGCCTATGTGGTGTGGTTATTCCCCATAAATAGGCGATAACGCAGCATCAATGCCAAACAGGCGCTGCCCGAAGGGTTCTGCCTAGGGGCGATTTACTCTTTGTTGCTCGGTTTTTACTTAGCCCACTAGGTTACAAACTTCGCGCCGCGATTAAATCGCCCCTAGCTTGAACAAATTTTAATCCGCAAAGGTCAACAGACCCTAAGCATGTCCAGCTTCGGGGCTTAATTGGCTAACATCAAAACCAAGCATAGAGACTGCCATTTCCCAGCGCTTTTCCACTGGGGTATCAAAAATTATTTTGGGGTCGGCTTTTATAATCAGCCAGCTATTATCAAGTAGCTCTTGTTCTAACTGGCCTTGCTCCCAACCTGAGTAACCTAAGGTAATTATAAATTGCTCGGGTGCTTGAGCGGTAGTTAATGTGGCTAATACATCTTTTGAGGTAGTGATCATAATATCACTGCTCAATTTTTGGCTTGCCGAGTACCCAGGTTTTGGTGAATGTAGCACAAAGCCACGATCCGTTTTTACCGGCCCGCCAGCATACACTGTCACTTGCGCGGCATGTTGCGACTTATCGTTATCAATATCAATTTTGTCGAGTAGCTCACCTACGGTAACATCAATCGGCTGATTGATAACAAGTCCCATAGCGCCTTCTTCATTGTGTTCACAAATATAAGTGACCGCACGTTTAAAAAAAGGGTCTTGCATTGATGGCATTGCGATTAAAAAATGATTTTCTAATGACTGCATAATTTTTACCCTTTTAGTTATTGAATCTTGAGTATGGCATAGTCCCATGTTTTAACACTAAAAATTTATTCAACTTTAAGCGGTGACTATAGAAGCGCCACTGCTTAAATTTTGTTATGGCTTTAATATTATTTACTAAGCTTTCTCTCTATCGCATCAAATAAAATACCGGTAATAGAAATCTCGTAAGCGGCCTCAATCTCTTTAACACAGGTTGGGGCTGTTACGTTAATTTCAGTTAACTTATCGCCAATGATATCTAAGCCAACAAATATTAAGCCTTTTTCTTTCAATGTAGGGGCAACTGCTTGAGCAATTTTAAGATCTGACTCACTAATTGGGCGTGCTTCACCACGTCCGCCGGCGGCTAAGTTACCGCGCGTTTCGCCGTTTTGTGGGATACGCGCTAAACAATAAGGAATAACTTCACCATCAACAACCAATACGCGCTTGTCACCTTGAGTGATCTCTTCAATGTAATTTTGCGCCATCGCAAAGCGACTGCCATGCTCAGTTAAGGTTTCGCATATTACGCCAATATTGGCATCATCTGCTTTTACTCTAAAAATAGAAGCACCACCCATACCATCCAGTGGTTTTAAAATAATATCTTTGTGCTCGGCTAAAAATTCACGGATTTGCTTTTGGCTGCGCGTAACTAACGTATCAGGTGTATGCTCACTAAACCAAGCGGTAAATAGTTTTTCATTGGCGTCACGCAAGCTCTGTGGCTTATTAATAACTAAAGTACCCGATTGCTCAGCACGTTCTAAAATATAGGTTGCGTAAATATATTCAGTATCAAAAGGCGGATCTTTACGCATTAAAATAACGTCTAAGTCAGCCAGTGCAATGGTGGTTTTTTCTTCAAGTTGGTACCACTTTTCTGCGTTATCAAAAACCTGTGCTTTGGCTGCAGTAGCGTAGGCATTGCCTTGACGCAGCGATAAATCATCCATTTCCATGTAGTAAATTTCGTAGCCACGGGTTTGCGCTTGCATCATCATTGCAAAACCGGTGTCTTTTTTAATATTAAATCCACTAATAGGATCTGAAATAATACCTAACTTAATTGCCATGCGCTGTGCCTTAATTTATGTGTTTTTTACAACTGTAATCTTGATATGTGGGTGCTTTTAGTTATTTCAATTAGCTAAATCGCCAAATTGTAATTGCAGTGCGCTTAAAACGGTTAACGCTGCTGTTTCTGTGCGAAGTACCCGCGGGCCTAAGCGAATATCTACAAATTCTTGTTGCTTTGTTTGTGCTATTTCATCGTCGGTAAATCCACCCTCAGGCCCTACTAAAAAGCGCACGCCGTCATCGGGAACGGTAATGGTTTTAATACTGTGTTCGGCGCGAGGATGCAAAGTTAATTTAATGGCAGCTGTTTGCTGTTCAAGCCAGATTTTTAAATCAACAGGTGAGTGTACTTTTGGCACAAAGTTGCGCCCAGATTGCTCTGCTGCGGCAATGGCTATTTTTTGCCATTGCTGGTGTTTTTTTTCTAAGCGGTCGCCACTTAGTTTTACGCCGCAGCGCTGGCTAAAAATAGGGGTGATTTCAGTGATCCCTAATTCAACAGACTTTTGAATGGTAAAATCCATTTTGTCACCACGGGATACGCACTGGCCTAAATGAATTTTTAATGGTGATTCAACGTCATGAGGATTAAATTCAAGCGGCATAACAACCACGCTCTTTTTACTCACCTCAATAATTTCACTTAGAAACTCTCCGCCTTCACCATTAAAAATAGAAACCTGCTCGCCTACTTTCATGCGCAACACACGGCCTATGTGCCCTGCAGCATCATCGTCTAGGTTTAAAGGAGTATTAAGGGCAATTGGTGATGATTGATAAATATGAGGCACTCGCATGGCAAATCACTTTTTTACATAGAAGTTATATCCCTCTATGGTAAGTAAGCAAAGGCTTGGGTGCAATTATTTATTTTTCATATTCAGGGACTGCAAGCTCTGTTAGTTCTTGTGCGGTTTGGGCTATATCGGTATCACAGGACAAATGATTTGAATGGCACTCTTCATTTATGGGGTTAATGTCATAGCCATGATTGGTTTGACTAATAATATAGCGTTTTTCATGTAATGAATTATAAATAAATCGCTGTGTATCATCAGCGAGCAAATAATCTGTTTGGTTGAATAATACGCCTTGAACATTGTGGTGTTCGTGAAGGTAGCTGGCCAGTTCTGAAATACTGATTTCGTTCTCAATATCGCAATAGCAATAATCTTTAACGAGTTCATCAAACATCATTTTAACCAGCTTTTGCGTGTTTGCACCGGCTATTATGATGTCCTTTTTAGCAGCATCATTAGTATTTATGTAATGTTTTACAAATGCTCGGCTGAACTCGTTATCTATATCGATTAATAGATAACTTCCTGTTTTAATTGCCATATGCCTAAAGTCCCTGTTAATTTACCAAACAATTAAATAGGGACGTTAAGCAACGGCTAAATTTAATGAGTTTGGTACTAAATTGAAAACATACTTATTAATAAATAACCAATAGCACAAAATACAGCAAATTCAATACAGGCAATGCCAATATTATCCTGATGATCGACTTCAAGTGCGGTATCTATATTTGGCATTGAAATAATTTTTATAATATACGTTAAACAGTATAGTAACAGCCACATCACACCGCAATGCATTACCAAAGTAAATAAGTTCTCTACCATTTTACCGTTTTGAAACGCCGCACTCGATAAACCAGCATACGCAGCAAGAGCTAAGCCTATTGATTTACCCGCATAGCGAATACCAATGGAGGTGTTTTCTAAACCAAAGTTACTTTGCAACGAGGCCCCTTGGTTGGCTTTAGCAAAGCGGTTTTCGCGTATTTTACTGTCTAGGGCAAACATGCCTTGTAAAACAAAAAAGCTTACCGAGGCTATTAATAAATTACTAAAGCCTTGAGTGTGTGTCCACGTATATAAACCCAATACTAAAATGCAGTTGGCAATCAGCATGCCTGAATCAACCAACGCAGCACAAACGTTTTGTTTTAATATAGCTGCTTCTTCATTAAAGCGGCGTAAAATCCATTTACGGTGGATTAAATGCCCCATTTTTATAAACGAAAATAATAGCACAATTAATAAAATGACTTTCAGCGGATTTGATTGAGCGGTGCTAATACTAATTTCATCGAACAAAAATGCCATCGTGGCGATCACGACTGATATTTCAGAAGCAAAACTAATTCCCATTGCAAAGTTATCATGTTGCGCTAATTCTTCTTTAAGTGCTTGTTTTGCTTTTATTTGAGTAATAATTCTTAAACTGATGATAATAATACAAATAACCACAAAACTAATAGCAATCGCAACTAAACTAGTGTTAGATAATGACAAGTATGACATGGTGTTCCTAAATAGATTTACCTTGATAGGTTTTTAACCATTCTAGTATGGTTATTGGTGAGATAAAAGAGGGTATTGATGAGTAACGACACGCAGCTTCCTATTGAATTACAAAAACTGGGTGAAACGCGTTTTGCAGCGCTGTATCCCGAACAACAAATCCAGCAGCAAATAGTGCGTTTATTAGCGTTAAGTGATTTTGCTTGGCGTAGTTTAAGTTCTCAACCTTCGCTGTTGTCTTGGTTGCTATGCGAAGTTGAAATTAATAATAGAGAAATTTCAGATCCCTTTGCAACATTTAACATAAATGAAGTAGAAGAGCAGCAGTGTCATCAATTACTGCGCCAATATCGTGAAAAGTACTGGCTAAAAGTCGCTTTTTTAGACTTATGTTGTGAAAACTCAATTGCGGATAGCATTAAATACATTAGTGAACTTGCCAATAAACTGATAGATAGTGCTAATCAATGGGCCTACAATAATGTTGCTAAAACTAATGGTGAACCATTAGATGAAGATAAAAACGCTTTACCATTAATGGTATTGGGAATGGGGAAGTTAGGTGGGCAGGAACTCAATTACTCATCTGATATCGACCTTATTTTTGCATACCCCCGCAACGTTAAAACCCAAGGTGGTCGTCGCTCGCTCGAAGCATCTGTTTTTTATACTAAAGTGGCCCAAAAGTTAATTACAGCCCTGAACCAATGCACCGTGGATGGCCAAGTATTTCGGGTTGATATGCGTTTGCGCCCATTTGGTGAAAGTGGTCCGTTGGTGATGAGCTTTAATGCCATTGAAGACTATTACCAAGAGCAAGGGCGTGATTGGGAGCGCTACGCGATGTTAAAGGGGCGATTAATTGGCACGCCTAGTCGTTATTGGCAGGAATTTAATACTTTGCTGAGACCTTTTGTTTATCGTCGCTACATTGATTTTTCGGTGATTGAATCGCTTAGAAAAATGAAACTCATGATTGCCCAAGAAGTGCGTCGTAAGCGCTTAACTAATAACATTAAATTAGGTGGTGGCGGCATTCGCGAAGTTGAATTTATTGTTCAAGCATTGCAAATGGTCAGAGGCGGCAGAGAAGCAAATTTACAAACACAATCTTTATTAACTGCATTAGAGCAGTTAACAGTTAGTCAAGTGATTGATGAGCATGAAGCCAGAGGGCTTAAAAATAACTACCTTTATTTACGTAGGGTAGAGCAATACCTACAAATTTTTGATGATCAGCAAACACAAACTCTGCCTGATGATGAGCTAAATCAGCAACGGCTGAATGTATTGTTGAAGCAAGGTAATTTTGACTCAGCTATTGAAAAAATAGAACAGGTCATGGCGCAAATTCATAATGAGTTTATTCAGGTAATTGGTGAAGAAACTGAACCACTTGATACTTGTGAAGGCGCGTTTATAAGTACTTGGGATCATGGTGATGTTAGCTTTTTGAATGAACCAAGAGAAGAGTGGCAAACACCATTACATGACTTCAAACAGCGCCTATCTAAAGCCAAAGTGGGCAACCGTGGACGCGATATTCTTGATAAATTAATGCCTGCATTACTAAAACAATTAAACGACTTTAATGCTACTGCCAGTGCGTTTACAACGGTATGCCAAATACTAAATAAAATTATTTCGCGCACCGCTTATTTAGAGCTGTTGTATGAAAATCCAGGAACGTTAAAGCAGTTAGTTTTGCTCTGTTGCCATAGCAAGTGGATTGGAGAGCATATTTCATTGTATCCCATTCTACTCGATGAACTTATCGACCCTGCAGTGCTGTATAAACCGACCCCATTAACAGCGTACAAAGATGAAATAAGACAGTATTTTTTACGTATTGAACATGACGATCTTGAACAACAAATGGAAGCATTGCGTCAGTTTAAACAAACCCATCAGTTACGGATTGCTGCCGCAGATGCCACTGGCGTTATTGATGTTATGAAAGTAAGCGATCACTTAACTGCACTTGCAGAAGCGATAGTTGTTCAGGCTGTTAATATTGCTTGGTATCATTGTATTAAACGTTTTGGCATGCCACCTAATACCGACGATGAACATAAAGGCTTTGCCGTTATTGCGTATGGAAAAACCGGTGGTTTTGAGGTGGGTTATGACTCTGATCTCGATTTAGTTTTTGTGCATAACCATGACGGTACCAGCTATACCAGCGGCGACAAGGCAATTGACTCAAGGCAATTTTATTTAAAGCTAGCACAGCGTTTAATGCATTTATTTAATACCCGTACTGCCTCAGGTATTTTATATGAATTAGATACTCGACTTCGCCCAGAGGGGGCGTCAGGGTTATTAGCGATTAACTTAGAGAGTTTTAATCATTACCAACAAACTCAAGCATGGACGTGGGAGCATCAAGCTTTAGTCAGAGCGAGGCTGATTTTAGGCCAAACTGAATTAGTAACGCGTTTTGCACAAATTCGCGCCGAGATATTGTGTCAAAAACGTGATGTTGAGCTGTTAAAAACCGACGTGATTAAAATGCGCGAAAAAATGCGTGGTCATTTAGCTAAAGGTAACGAGCAGCAGTTTGATTTAAAACAAGACGTGGGGGCGATGACCGATATTGAGTTTATCACCCAATATTTAGTATTAAAGTACGCTCATGAATTTACCCATTTATGCGACAATTCTGACAATGTCAGAATTTTAACGGACGCAGCTAAAATTGGTTGCATTACAGACACACAAAAACAGCAACTTATTAAAGCCTATATAGATTATCGCTCACGCTATCATGTGTTGAGCTTAGATCAGCAGGGTCGCTGCGTAAAACGTGAAGATTTTAGTGAAGATATTAAAAATGTCACGTCGATATGGCAGGCTATTTTTGAATTAAATTGAATAAATACATAGGCGCTCGATTATTATTGAGCGCCTATAAAGCCAAGGGTCTGTTGAACTTTGCGGATTGATATTTGTTCAAACTAGGGGCAATTTAATCGCGGCGCGAGGTTTGTAACCTAGTGGGCTAAGTAAGAACCGAGCAAAGCTTCCGCGTCCTGCTCACGCCCCTTACCTACATCCATGTAGGCAACAAAGAGTTAATTGCCCCTAGGCAGAACCCTTCTGGCAGCGCCTGTTTGGCATTGATGCTGCGTTATCGCCTATTTATGGGGAATAACCACACTTCATAGGCTCTGCCTTGCCTAAATACCAAACAGACTGCTGCAAATTCAACCTTGAAAGGTCAACAGACCCTAGTTAATTACTTAGCTTTAAACAGTTTGTACGTACAAATTCAGACGGCAGCTCGGTAATAACCGCTGCGCGTTGTTTAGGGCAGAAAAAAGCATACACTTCATTTGAAAAATCATCATTTATAGAGCGGCTAACGCGGTATAAAGCGGAGTTAAAACTGCTATCTATTCGAAAGTGATCTTTAACAACGTAATCTTTGTCTAAGTACCACATTAAAGTAATACCTTCGTTATTCGCATATTGAGTTAGTGCGGTACGCAAGGTTGAGTCACGTTGGAAGCGACGCGGGCCAACTTCTCCACTCCAATTTAAAGGCATAGGCTCTACTACAAAAGAACGCTGGTTTAGCGCTCTGTCGAGGCTAAGATCGGGTTTTTCGAGTTCAATTACAAATTTGTCATTGTCTTTATTGACAGAAATTCTATCTCGGATTGATGCATAAAACCGCGATAACCCCTCAGCCGCAGCGTTAGTGGTTTGTTGATAATTGAGTGACGACGAACCATTTAGTAGAAAGTAAATGGCTGCACCAATTAACAATAAAGCTAAAAGTATATATTTAATCCAAAACCACATGGCTGTTACTCATCTTTGTTATTTTAATAACCCATCTTTAATAGAAAGAGGGGGCGTCTTTATCGGGTCGTGTTTTAAAACGTCTATGCAACCACATATATTGTTCAGGGGCGGCATTTATTGATTGTTCCATGCGCTGATTAACACGTGTTACATCGGCTTTATCATCGCCGCTTGGGAAGTTTTCAAGCTCAGGCACGATTTCTAAGTGGTACTTTCCGTTGTTATCCCTATAAGCAATTAAGCTCATTGTTTCGCAGTTTTTACTACCTGCAAACATTAGTGTACCAGTGGTGGTTGCTGTATCGGGTACTGCGTAAAAAGGCACAAACTCACAGCGGTTACGGCCATAATCCTGATCGGGTAAGTAATAACACAGTTTTTTATTTTTTAATGATTTTAATAATCCTTTTACGTCTTTTTTTCCAACCATGTATTCATTAGAGCGAAGACGTCCATTGGTGGTAAAGTATTCCATAAGCGGATTGTTATGCGGGCGGTAAAAGCCAATACCTTGGCACTTCAAACCCATTACACGACTTGTCATTTCAAGATGCAGTATATGTGGAACAAGTAATAAAACGCCTTTTCCTGATTGTTGTAAGCGCTCAAAATGCTCAAGCCCTTTTATTGACCCGAGTACTTTTTTGACCCGCCACTGTGGCCACCACCAAGCCATACCGGTTTCAACCATTGCAATACCAGTATTTTCCATGTTCTTAAGTACCAGCTGTTGTTGCTCGGTTTCGCTCATTGTGGGGAAACAGCGTTTAATATTAACCTCAGCAATATGCCTTCTACGCTTCATATATTTATGAACCAAGCGTCCTAGCTGCTTACCCATAGCTAATTGTAGTTTTTGCGGTAACCAAGAAATGAGGTATAAAAACAAAACACCAATCCAGGTTAGCCAATAACGAGGACCTAAAAAAGAGGCTTTAAAAGGGGATGAGTTGACCACAAAAATTTTTCTCTAAAAATAAAACGTTAGTTTAACGCTATGTGTTAAAAAATACAAAAAGCCAGCAAAAAGCTGGCTTTAGTGATTATTTATATGAAGTCGTTTGCTTAGTTAACGGTATTTAAACCTTGGTTTATACCCACTAAATCTTCACGGCTCAATGTTCCTGTTGCTTGTTTTAAGCGAAGCGTTGATACAACATAACGATAGCGAACATCGGCAAGGTTACGCTTTGCATTGTACAAGTTTTGCGTACTGATCAGTACATCAACGATTGTACGTGTACCTACTTCAAAACCCGCTTCAGTGGCTTTTAATGCGCTTTGTGCTGAGATAACCGCTTGTTCAAGCGCTTTAAATGTTGCAATGTCAGATACCACTTGATTGTAAGAAGTAATTACTGAGCGAGTGACTGCACGATAATCGGTTTCAAAATCTTGGCTAGCAGCAACGTAAAATGCACGTGCTTGATCTGTTGCAGCAACCGTCGCGCCACCTGAGTAAAGTGGTACGCTAAAGTTTAGTCCAATAGAGCTTGAATCTGAACGAGGTTGATCGTCAAAACTAACGCCATTTGACTCGCTATCTGTTAATGAGTCGCCGTAGCTAGCATTTAACGTTAGTTTTGGATAATGACCTGCTTTTGCGAGTTCAATTTGTTCTTTAGCTATATCAACCGTGATCTTTGATACCTGCAGATTTAAATTTTTGTCTTTAGCTATTTTAACTAAATCAGTTGCAGGCGTACTTGGCTTAACAGTAGAAAACGTTTTGGTGTTTAACATATCCAGCTTCGCGTGGTACTTACCAGTAATCTCACGTAGCTGCTCACGGGCTGTTTCTACCGCATTATTAGCAATGATCTCTTGCGCTACTGAGTTATCAAATTGTGCTTGTGCTTCATGTACATCGGTAATAGCTGTTAAACCTACAGCGTAACGCTGCTTAGTTTGTTCAAGTTGGCGCTCAATGGCACGTTTTTCAGCTTGTACAAATTCAAGGTTATCAATAGCGCTAAGTACGTTAAAATAACCCTCAGCAACACGAACAATTAGGTTTTGCTTGGCAAAGTCGTATTGGCCGCTTGCTTGAAGTGCTTGTTTGTCGGCTATACCTAATGAATTCCATGCGCCTAAATCAAATAACGTTTGGCTTAAGCTAATACCACGAGAAAACTCGTCGCTTTCAGAATTAATTTTATTAATAGAAGATAAATCTTCAGATTGTCTGAAGGAAGTTGAGTCAGACTTTGTGTAACCCATAGTCAAACCAATTTGCGGTAATAATGCGCTCATAGCGCGATCGCTTTGGTATGATTGAGCATCAGCTTGGGCTTTTGCTTTTAAAACGGTAGGATCGTTGGCTGTTGCGATTTCAAAAACTTGAAGTAAATCTTCAGCATTGGCTACGGTTGAGCCCAATGCGCATGATAAACTAACCAGTGCTGCAAGGATGTTCTTTTTCATGTGATGTTCGGTCCTTAGACAATTTTTGTACTACAGGCATGTTAACCTGTTTTACTTAATAACTAAAAAAAAAATTAGTAAAACAACGTTCTCAAGTGTAACAGAATATATACCTAACACGCCTCATTCGCTCAATTTAGCGTTTTAATAGGGCTGGCAATCAAGGCGTTGATGTATCTACGCTTTCAAAAAGGAAATAAAAAACATGGCGAATAAAAGTCGTACTCAATTTACCCATGATGATGTGAGATTAAAACCGGTTGAAAATTTGTATAACGGTTTTTTTAAAATAAACCTTTATCAATTTCAGCATGCCCTGTTTGCTGGTGGAGAGTCTGAGGTTATTCGTCGAGAAATTTTAGAGCGTGGCGATGCGGTCGCGGTATTACCTTATGATCCAGTCACTGAGCAAGTATTGCTTATAGAACAAATTCGAATTGGCGCAATTAAAAGCAAACATACGCCTTGGCTGTTAGAATGTATAGCGGGTATGACCGATGGCAGTGAAGATTACGAAGCGGTTGTTAAAAAAGAAGCGCTTGAAGAAGCGGGGCTTAATTTAACAGAACTTGAGTTTATGTTGTCTTACCTTTCAAGCCCCGGCGGTACTACAGAGCGTTTGTTCTTATATTTAGCTCACGCCGATTTAAGCCAAATGAGTACTGGCATTTATGGGTTAGAAACCGAAGGTGAAGATATTAAAACCCATATTATGCACGTAGACGAAGCACTACAGCGACTTAATAGTGGTGAAATAGATAATGCTGCTACCGTAATTTGCTTGCAATGGTTAGCGCTAAATCGCGATAAGATACGTAAAAAGTGGGCATAGTTTTTAATTTTTAATAGTAATGGCGGTATTTTGACAGCACTTTTAACCACTAATCGATACATTCAAAGCCTTCCAAAGTATTTAACGCTTTGTGAGCACAATTACGTACGCCTTTTAAAACTACTGCCTCATGAGCAAGTGATTGGCAATGTAAGAGAAATTAAATTAGGGCACAGTGAATTTGCAATTCACATAGATGATAGTGCTAAGTACACACTTGATGTTTCTATTAAACAGTTAAATGGCATGCTCGTTGGCATTGCACCGCTGTATTTAACGGTACGTTTGTACAATGATGCGAAGGTGGCTGAAATTGTTCATCATGACTACCACCAACGAATTAAGCCTTCTTATGGTTACCCTAACCCAAAAATGCATCAAAAAGATGAAAAGTATCAGTTAAATGCTTTTTTGTATGACTGGTTGGTAGCGTGTGTTGAAAGAGGTCAATCAACACTTAATTGGGATGTAAATAATGGCTTGGTTTGATGACATCTATTATTTTGAACAAACTACGCTTCGAATTGCACATCTAACTGATTGCCACCTTTTTAGTGATAAAGATGCTAAATACTTTGGCGTTAATACCGCTGAACATTTTGTTAAAGCATTGGCCGATATAGCAAAGCAGCAGCCTGATGCGTTGATATTTGGTGGTGACCTAACGCAAGATCACAGCTTTAATTCGTATTTATTATTTGCAGAACTTATTCATAATAGTGACGTTGATTGCCCCGTATTTTGGGTGCCTGGTAACCATGATGAAATTGAACAGCTTAATTTAATAAGTGGTGGGCAAATACAACACGCTAAACACATAGTGGCACAAGGGATTGAGCTGATATTAATTAACTCTAAGGGTGAAACGCCTGCAGGGTGGGTCAGTGCCACGCATTTAGATGAAATTATGGCTTGCTTAGTTGATTCAAATAATCGTCACATTGCATTTTGTCATCACAACCCATTGCCAATTGATGGCTACCTAGATAAACATATGTTAGAAAATGGGCCGCAACTATTAAATTTATTAGTTAATAATGGTCGCGTTGATGCGCTGTTTCATGGGCATGTCCATAATGACTATCAACAGCAGTTTAGAGGGCTCAATGTGTACGCTACCCCAGCCAGCTGCGTGCAATTTAGTAAACACAGTGCGACTTGGCAGCAAGAAAATAAAGGGGCAGCTTATCGCATGCTGTATTTAAATGCTGAGCAACAACAGGTGCATATACACTCGGACGTGGTATGGTTAAACGAGTAATTTATATTCACGGTTTTAATAGCTCTGAAAAATCATATAAAGCTGTGCGCTTTGGTGAGCTTATGGCACACTATGATGTTGATTATTGTGTGCCGCGTTTAAATCATGAGCCTGTAGAGGCTATTATAGCGCTTGAACAACTATTAACACCGAATACCGTATTATTGGGCAGCTCGCTAGGTGGTTTTTTTGCCACGTATTTATCGCAGCGTTATCAAATTCCTGCGGTGGTAATTAATCCTGCCGTTGCCCCATATACATTATTAGAGCCTATACTTGGGCCTAATTATAATCCGTATCAAGATTATAATTACCAATTACAATCTCGTCATATAGATGCGTTAAAAGCATTAACGGTGACAGAGTTAAAACACCCTGAACTGTTGTACTTATTACAGCAAACAGGGGATGAAGTGTTAAATTTTCAGCACGCAATAAAGTATTACTCACAATGTAAACAGTTAATTGAATTTGGCGGCGATCATAGCTTTAATGGCTTTGAGCGAGCTTTTTCAAGCATTGTCGATTTTCTTAAAATCAGATATTAGCGTATATAAAGATAAAAACTATGACTCAACAAAATTATAACGCCGAAGCCATTGAAGTACTTAATGGATTAGAGCCGGTAAAACGCCGCCCTGGCATGTATACAGATACCACAAGGCCAAACCATTTAGGCCAAGAGGTTATTGATAACAGTGTTGATGAGGCAATGGCTGGGCACGCAACACGTATTGATGTCATTTTACATGAAGATAATTCGCTTGAGGTGAGTGACGATGGCCGAGGTATGCCAATTGACATTCACCCAGAAGAAGGTATTCCAGGAGTTGAGTTAATATTTACTAAGCTGCATGCCGGCGGTAAGTTTTCAAACAAAAACTATCAATTCTCTGGTGGCTTGCATGGCGTAGGTATCTCGGTTGTTAATGCGCTATCTACCCGCGTGGAAGTAACGGTTCGCCGTGATGCGCAGCAATTTAGAATGGCTTTTGAGCATGGCGATAAAGTTGAAGATTTAAATGTGATTGGCTCAGTGGGTAAACGCAACACTGGTACTACGGTACGTTTTTGGCCAGATACCAGCTATTTTGACTCTGCTAATTTTTCTTTGACTAAGCTTAATCACTTATTAAAAGCTAAAGCGGTTTTATGTCCAGGTTTGCGTATTAAGTTTGTAAATAAACAAACGAAAGAAACCCAAGAGTGGTTTTATGAAACAGGCTTAAAAGATTACTTAATTGAAGCCGTTAAAGGTTACGAAATACTACCTAAAGACCCATTTGTGGGTGAGTTTTCAAGTTCTATTGAAGGCGCTGATTGGGCGGTAGTATGGATGCCTGAAGGTGGTGAGTCGATAGCCGAAAGTTATGTAAACTTAATTCCTACCGCGCAAGGGGGCACCCATGTAAATGGTCTGCGCCAAGGGCTTTTAGAGGCGATGCGTGAATTTTGTGAGTTTAGAAATTTATTACCACGTGGCGTAAAGCTCACCCCAGATGATATTTGGGAACGTTGTAGTTATGTGTTGTCGGTTAAAATGCAAGACCCACAATTTGCAGGACAAACTAAAGAAAAGCTCTCATCACGTTCATGTGCTGCGTTTGTATCGGGTGTAGTAAAAGATGCCTTTAGCTTATGGCTAAATGAGCACACTGACACCGCAGAGCTACTTTCTGAACTATGTATTTCAAATGCACAGCGTCGCTTACGTGCGGCTAAAAAAGTAGTACGTAAGCGAGTTACATCAGGCCCAGCATTACCAGGCAAACTGACCGATTGTAGTGCTGCTGATAATGACCGCACAGAATTGTTTTTAGTAGAGGGTGACTCAGCAGGGGGCTCAGCTAAACAAGCGCGAGATCGTGAATTCCAAGCAATTATGCCGTTAAGAGGTAAAATTTTAAATACTTGGGAGGTTGAGTCAGGGCAAATTTTGGCCTCTCAAGAAGTGCACGATATTTCAGTTGCGCTAGGTATAGACCCAGACTCAGCCGATATGTCGGGACTACGTTATAATAAAATTTGTATATTAGCGGATGCTGACTCCGATGGACTGCATATTGCCACCTTACTGTGTGCCTTGTTTGTTCGCCATTTCCCACAATTAGTTAAAACCGGCCATGTGTATGTTGCTATGCCACCGTTATTTAGAATTGATATTGGTAAAGATGTTTACTACGCGCTGGATGAAGATGAAAAAACCGGTATCTTAGCGCGCATAGAAGCAGAAAAAAAACGTGGCAAAGTAAACGTACAACGCTTTAAAGGTTTGGGCGAAATGAACCCGCTACAATTGCGTGAAACAACCATGGACCCTAATACTCGTCGTTTAGTACAGCTTACTCTTGATGAAGAGCAGCAAACAATGGAAATGATGGATATGCTACTCGCTAAAAAGCGCTCATCAGATCGCCGTCAATGGCTAGAGGATCATGGTAACAAGGCACAAGTTTAATAAGCCTTTGGGCTTTAAAACAGGAGAGGCAAATGAATAAATTATTTAGCACACTGTTGTTACTGGGCTTAATATCATCGCCAGTGATGGCGAAAAATATACTCGACAAGCTGACCGCTGCACCGGGTTTTGAAATCAGCTTATTTGCTGATGATGTTGAAAATGCACGGCAAATTGCAGTATCAAGCCGAGGTATTGTGTATGCAGGGTCTCGTAAGGCGGGCAATGTGTATGCACTGATTGACCATAACAGCGATGGCGTGGCAGATAAAAAAATAGTGATTGCAGAGGGATTAAATATGCCCTCGGGTTTAGCAATTAAAGGCGGTGACTTATATGTTGGTGAAGTGCACCGTATTATCCGTTTTAAAAATATCGATAAACACCTCAAAAACCCTGAGTATGAAGTGTTTTATAGCGATTTGCCCTCAGAGCGTCATCATGGTTGGAAATTTTTGCGTTTTGCACCAAACGGCGAGCTGATAATTCCCGTGGGCGTACCGTGTAATATTTGTGAGGAAGATGCTCGCTTTGGCCGTATTTTTTCGTTAAATACCGATACCAAAGAAATAACGACTTTAGCCAAAGGTGTACGTAATACGGTGGGTTTTGACTTTCATCCTAGTACGCAAATGCTGTGGTTTAGTGATAACGGCCGCGACATGATGGGGGATGATATTCCACCTGATGAGCTAAACCGCATTACTAAGGAAGAAGAGCACTTTGGTTTTCCATACGTGCATGGTGGCGTTATTGTTGATCCTGAGTTTGGTGAAGGCAAAAATATTGCTGATTACACTCAACCTGCATTGGCATTGGGGGCGCATGTTGCGCCATTGGGTATTCATTTTTATACCGGCAAACAGTTCCCAGATAGCTACAAACAACAGTTATTTGTTGCTGAGCATGGTTCATGGAACCGCTCTAAAAAGGTTGGTTATAAAGTGGCTGTGGCAACCATAGAAAATGCCAAAGTAACTAAATATACGCCACTGATCACCGGCTTTATGCAAGACGAAACGACATTTGGACGCCCTGTTGCATTTGCACAATTAAATGATGGCAGTCTATTGGTAAGCGATGATTACGCTAACGTAATTTACCGCGTAAGCTATAAGAAAAACTAGGTAAGCTTTAATGAGTGATACAGATACCTTGCTAATGCAAGGAATTGAACAGCAAACAATGGGGCGTTTTACCGAAGACGCCTATTTAAATTATTCAATGTACGTGATCATGGATCGTGCCTTACCGCACGTTGGTGACGGTTTAAAACCCGTTCAGCGTCGTATTATTTATGCGATGAGTGAACTGGGGTTATCGGCAAGTGCTAAATACAAAAAATCAGCCCGTACCGTGGGTGATGTATTAGGTAAATACCATCCTCACGGTGATAGTGCCTGTTATGAAGCCATGGTACTTATGGCGCAGCCGTTTTCTTATCGCTACCCGTTAGTTGATGGTCAAGGTAACTGGGGTGCTGCAGATGATCCGAAGTCGTTTGCGGCAATGCGTTATACCGAAGCGCGTTTATCTAAATTCTCTGAAGTATTACTTAAAGAGTTAGGCCAAGGGACTGTTGATTGGACGCCAAACTTCGACGGCACCATGGATGAACCATTAGTATTGCCATCGCGCTTACCGCATATATTACTTAATGGTGTCACCGGTATTGCGGTAGGTATGGCAACCGATATACCGCCGCATAATGTGCGTGAAGTAGCCAGTGCCTGTTGTTTATTACTTGATAAACCAAAAACAGAACTCGAAGAGTTACTAGATTTAGTGCATGCGCCAGATTACCCAACTGATGCTGAAATAATTACTCCAAAAGCTGATATTCACAAAATTTATAAAACCGGTCGTGGCTCAATTAAAATGCGCGCTGTGTATTGTGAAGAGCAGGGCGATATAGTTATTACTGCGTTACCGCATCAATGTTCGGGTGCAAAAGTACTCGAGCAAATTGCAGCGCAAATGAACGCTAAAAAGTTGCCGATGGTGGCCGATTTACGTGATGAGTCTGATCACGAAAACCCGACCCGTATTGTGATTGTGCCGCGTTCAAACCGAATTAAAGCTGAGCCATTAATGGCGCACTTATTTGCCACCACCGATCTTGAAAAAAATTACCGCGTAAACTTAAATATGCTCGGCTTAGATGGTCGTCCACAGGTTAAAGATTTACGTAGTATTTTAACAGAGTGGTTAACCTTTAGACGCGAAACGGTTCGTCGTCGTTTGCAATATCGACTTGATAAAGTACTGGCTCGATTACATATTTTAGAAGGTTTACTGGCTGCCTTTTTAAATATTGATGAAGTTATAGAAATCATCCGCTCTGAAGATAAGCCTAAGCCAATATTGATGGAGCGCTTTGATTTAACCGATATTCAAGCAGAAGCCATTTTAGAATTAAAACTTCGTCATTTAGCAAAACTTGAAGAGTTTAAAATTCGTGGTGAGCAAGACGAATTGGCAAAAGAGCGTGACAAATTAGAGCAAACATTAGGCTCAGACCGTCGCATGTCGACCTTATTGAAAAAAGAAATTCAAGAAGCTGCAGAAATGTATGGTGATGATCGCCGCTCGCCTGTGATTGAGCGTGTAGAAGCCAAAGCACTGAGCGAAAAAGATTTAATTCCATCAGAGTCTGTAACCGTGGTGCTATCAGATAAAGGCTGGGCACGGGTTGGTAAGGGGCATGACTTAGATGTGGAAGGATTAAATTACAGAGCTGGTGATGGTTATAGAGCATCAGCGAGAGGTAAAAGTAATCAACCAGCGGTATTTTTAGATTCAGCAGGGCGTGCATTTGCCACTGATGCTCATAGTCTTCCTTCAGCGCGAAGCCAAGGCGAGCCAATGACAGGGCGCTTTAACCTAACCTCAGGCGCCAGCTTTGAGCACGTAGTAATGGGTGAGGACGCTCAAGTGTTGTTAATGGCCTCCGACGCTGGTTATGGTTTTATTACTGACTTTAAAGATTTAGTGAGCAAAAACAAAAACGGTAAAGCGTTAGTGAGTGTGCCAAAAGGTGGTGTGTTACTTTCGCCAATTCGCGTTAACGACGTGGCTACTGACTACTGTATGGCGATTTCTAACGAAGGGCGGATGTTGTTATTCCCACTGCGTGACCTACCTAAGCTAGGTAAAGGTAAGGGTAATAAAATTATTTCTATTCCGGGTGCGAAAGTACAAGCCCGCGAAGAGTTTGTAAAAGTATTAGCTGTTGTGCCGCAAGGCAGCAGTGTAACGCTGCATGCAGGTAAGCGTAAGCTGACCCTTAAACCAAGCGACCTTGAGCATTACCATGGCGAGCGAGGCCGCAGAGGGAATAAGTTACCTCGTGGTTTACAGCGCGTAGATGAAGCTGTGGTAGAGTTAACACCGCAACAAGTTGATGAGCCAAGCTCAGACGCAGAGCCAAGTTAGTCTTGAGATCAAATTAGATAAAATTAGAAAACGGCTTACTCAGGTAAGCCGTTTTTTTATGACTTTTTTATTTCAGCGCACGCTTGTGCGCTATTTTCTCGTCTGCGTAACAAAATAACGTTATAATAAAACAATACATGATTGTGGTTATATTGGAGAGGCGCACTTGCTAGCTGTTATACGTATTTTAATAATGCTGTTGTTTATATTATTAAGTTGTTTTTTTGGTTTGTTGTTATCAATATTTAGACCATTTCATCCTAATAATGTGCATGTTATTGCAAGTTGGTTTGGCTCAATGGCTAAAATGCTTGGGGTTAAATTAGAACTAAAATATCATCCCGATGCGCTTAAGGTGGGGCCCGCTGTGTATGTAGCGAATCACCAAAATAGCTATGATTTATTTACTATTCCAGCTATGGTGCCAAAAAATTGTGTGAGTGTTGGCAAAAAAAGCCTGAAGTGGATCCCATTTTTTGGTCAGCTTTATTGGTTATCGGGTAATATTTTAATCGACAGAGCAAATCGCTCAAAAGCGGCAGGCACTATTTCTAAAGCAGCGGCTAAAATAAAACAAAAAGGCTTGTCGGTGTGGATGTTCCCTGAGGGGACGCGTAGTTATGGTCGTGGTTTACTCCCTTTTAAAACCGGTGCTTTTCATACTGCAATGAGTGCAGAGGTACCTGTTGTGCCAGTATGTATGAACACAACCGATAAAACCATTAAACTAAATCGCTGGGATAATGGTACAATTTACATTGAAATGTTAGCCCCCATAGCACTTGATAACAGTATCAGTGCCCGTGAACATGCTAAAAGTGTGCACAGCATTATGGCTGCTAAAATAACAGAATTAGATGCTCAAGTGAGAGAGAAATAATGGAAAACTGGCGTGAAATAAGTGAAGACATCGTAACTTCATTACTTGAAGATGGTTCCGATCCGGAAATCCTTTATGAAGTAGAGCACCACTTTGTATGTGAAGACTTTACTAAGTTAGAACAAGCTGCACTTGCTGCGTTTAAACTAGGTTACGATGTAGAAGAGCCAGCAGAACTTGAGCTTGAAGACGGCGAAAAGATTTGGAGTTTTGACATTGTTGTTGAAGCCGAATTAGATGTTGACGTTATAATGGAAGACGTTGATAAGCTTGCACAGCTTGCGGTTGAATGCGACGTAGAATACGACGGTTGGGGCACTTACTTTCAAGAGTAAGGGTTACCAATGCAAAAGGCGAACAATTATGTTCGCCTTTTTTGTGTCTTATTGGATCTGTATTGTAATTACAGCCACTTTTTATTTTTAAAGTAAATACCAATCCCACCAGTCAAAACAACCAAAAACACCACAAATGCGGTAAATGCATAGGGACTATCTGTGCCAGGTATACCGCCAACATTGACCCCCAATAACCCAGTTAAAAATCCCAGTGGTAAAAATAAAGCAGCCACCACCGACATCACATACATACGCTGATTTAATTGCTCAGACACTTGGTTAGTAATGGTTTGCTGAATAACGAGTGCACGTTCTATTGAACTATCGAGCTCTTCTAAATAGCGAATAAGTAAATTGGTGGTTTCATTTAGCTTGGCTTTATCATCGTCAAACAGCCATGGGTAATGATTATTAACCATGTTGCTGAGCGCTTCTTTTTGCGGTTTTAAGTAACGTTTTAGCGCGATTGTTTGGCGGCGAAGTTGCGACAAGCCTTGGTTATCAAACTTTTTACTAGGCTCATCAATTTCTTCTTCAAAATCATCTAAGCTTTCATCTAGTTCATCTATTACCGTTTGCATACGTGAAGTGAGCTTTTGCGCTAAGCTACATACTAGTTCAGAAATACTGCTTGGCCCCTCATTATTATTTAACGAGGTTAGAATATCTTGCACTGATAATAATCGGCGCTTACGGGTAGTGATCACCACGTCTTTATTAATAAATAGGCGAATAGACACCATGTCTTCAGGGCTTTGTGCTGGGTTTAAATTGATTCCACGTAAAAACAGCATATGGCCATTCATTGTAGGAGTAATGCGAGGACGTGTTTCATCTGCGGTGAGTGATTCAAGTTCGTAGTCGTTTAATTGGCCGCAGTTTTTTAACCAATCAACGGCTTCTTTTTGACTGTAATCCATATGCACCCACAGCTTTCCATCAGTAGGTTGCCATTGGTGTAACTGTTTACTGTTTTCTATTGGGCGAGCCCCGCCTTGTTCATCAAGAATAAGCGCATGAAGTAAGCCATTGATCATAATAATTTCTCATAGATAGTATATTTTTAATACAGTTGACTGTAGTGTATTTAACTTAGCTTTACTTTGTAGAGTTAATCAACAAAAAATTGTTTTTTAGCCTATGGTTAAGTGCATACGTTAGGGGGGCATTGTTAAACGAGTTAACTTAAAAGGTCAATCAAATCGGCTTATCGAGTAGATGAATTTATTTTGTTGGTGTTTTGTTGGCTGTAGCGTATAAAACACTTTTTTTACTAAGGGCACATTTATGACGACAAAAATAACAGTTGGTTGGCGTGAGTGGTTAAGTTTACCCGAGCTAGGCATCGAGCAAATTAAAGCAAAAATAGACACTGGTGCGCGTACTTCCTGTATTCATGCAATTAATATTGAAGAATACGAAGTCGATGGCGAAAAATGGGTTAAATTTACAGCCCAACCATTGCAAGAAGACGAGCAAACGCAAATTACCTGCAATGCCAAAGTTAAAAAGATGAAGTACGTTACCAGCTCTAGTGGCCAAAAAGAATTGCGTTACTTTATTGAAACTACATTACATGCCGGCGAATTTAGTTGGCCAATAGAAATTACATTAACTAGTCGTGCGTCTATGAAGTTTAGAATGTTGTTAGGGCGCACAGCAATGGAAAATCGCATAGTCGTTGATCCGGCTTTATCACATTTATTATAAGAATTCGTTGAGTAGCAAACATAATTATATCTGCTTGCTCAACATCATTTAGTTAAGGCTTTAATGATGAAAATTGGTATTTTATCTCGTAACAAAAAATTATATTCAACGCGTCGCCTAATCGAAGCTGCTGAGGCGCGCGGACATGAAGTGAAAGTAATTGATGCGTTACGCTCTTACATGAACATAAACTCAGAGCAACCTGAAATTCATTATCGTGGTGAAAACCTAAAAGATTTCGACGCTATCGTGCCACGTATTGGTGCATCGGTTACATTTTATGGTTGTGCTGTATTACGCCAATTTGAAATGATGGGGGTGTTCCCTGTTAATGAATCAGTAGCTATTTCTCGCTCTCGCGATAAATTACGTTCTTTGCAGTTACTATCGCGTAAAGGTGTGGGTATGCCGGTTACAGGCTTTGCCAGCAAGCCCGATGACGTAAAAGATTTATTAGAAATGGTAGGCGGCGCACCGGTCGTTATTAAGTTACTTGAGGGTACTCAAGGTATTGGTGTGGTATTGGCTGAAACACGTAAAGCAGCTGAAAGTGTTATTGAAGCATTCATGGGTTTAAAAGCCAATATCATGGTGCAAGAGTACATTAAAGAAGCCGGTGGTGCAGACATTCGTTGCTTTGTATTGGGCGATAAAGTGATTGCTGCGATGAAGCGCCAAGCACAAGAGGGCGAGTTCCGCTCTAATCTTCATCGTGGTGGTAGCGCTACACTGGTACGTATTACCCCAGAAGAACGTAAAACAGCGGTTGCTGCAGCAAAAGCAATGGGTTTAAACGTTGCTGGCGTTGATTTACTCCGTTCATCTCGCGGCCCTTTGGTTATGGAAGTAAATTCATCGCCAGGCCTAGAAGGGATTGAAGTGGCAACTGGTAAAGATATTGCGGGTATGGTGATTGACTTTATTGAAAAAACGGCCTCAGTGAAAGGAACAGCAACTCGTGGCAAAGGTTAAAATTAACCGACCTTTCACCCTATTAGGTGAAAGCATTGGTGTAGGTGAACGTAAAACACTCGCACTAGAAGCTGCAAAGCTTTATACCCATTCACCGCTTAATATTCCTATTGAAGTGGTCAACGGTGTTATGGAAGGCCCTATATTGATGGTCTGTGCGGCAATACATGGCGATGAGCTTAATGGGGTTGAGGTTGTGCGCCAGTTACTGGCTAAGATCGATCCTAACCAGTTGCGTGGCACATTAATAGCGGTGCCGATTGTGAATGTATTTGGTTTTATTCATAAATCTCGTTACTTGCCCGATCGCCGTGATATGAATCGAAGTTTTCCTGGCTCTGAACGTGGTTCGTTAGCAGGTCGTATGGCGTATATGTTTTTTAACCAAGTCGCTGTGCATTGTACGCATATTATAGATTTGCATACGGGGGCGATTCATCGTACTAACTTACCGCAAATACGCGCTAATTTAGCCGATGAAGCTACAGCGCAAATGGCTAAGGCTTTTGGCACACCTGCGGTTATTGATGCGTCGTTACGCAATGGCTCATTGCGCAGTGAAGCGGCTAATTTGGGTATACCCGTTATTACCTACGAAGCAGGTGAAGCGTTGCGCTTTGACCCGATTGCGATTGCAGCGGGTGTACAAGGGGTTGATTATGTTATGCGTCATTTAAAAATGATGCGTGGTAAGCGCCCTAAAAAACTACCTGAGCCGGTTATTGCAGGTTCAACAAGTTGGGTACGAGCTGAGGTTGATGGCATAGTAAGAGCGCAAGTATCGTTAGGTGAACGTGTCTCAAAAGGGCAAATACTGGCATACATAAGTAGTCCGCTTGGCGACTCTGAGCTTGAATTGCTTGCTCCACGTAGTGGCATTATTATTGGTCAGCAAACCATGCCTCTAGTAAATGAAGGCGATGCTGTGTTTCATATTGCTTACTTTGCTCACTCAAATAGTTTGGTAGAGCAACAGCTGGAAAGCTTTATTGGTGAAATAAGTGATTTAGATGATGAACTGAAAACAGCTGAGCTAAATAATTAACTTCACCCGTAAGAATTAAAAAAGCCGCTTAAGTTTATTAGCTGAAGCGGCTTTTTTATATTGTTATTTAATTACGTGGCTTTGGGCCAATAATTCGTTTAATTTTAGGCGCTTTTGTTGGTTTTGGCTCTGTATTGAGTACTAACACGGGACGGGTAACAAATAGATTATTAGGGTAAATCACCCTATGTCCATCAACGTGTTCGAGTAATACATTCATCAGCCCCATTTCAATAATGCGCCCTTCAATGGCATTGGCCCCATCCACGATTCTAACCCAATAGCCTACACGGCAGTCATTTTGTATAAACATGAGTAAAAAAGCAGTTAAGTTGCTCAATAATGACCAAGCCGCAAACAGCGCAACGCCTAACATGGCAAATAAGGAAGAGCCTAATACCAGTAAACCACGCAGCTCTATTCCCCAAAAAACTAAAACTAAACACAACATAACAAAGGCGAGTATTATTTTTAATAGTAACTCTGCTCGGTATTTTCTGTGTAAATCGATTTTACCTCTAATGGCTTTTTCGAGTAATTTTTTAGTGAGCTTTAACAGTAACGGAAAACTCAACAGCGCAATTACAGTTACGATTAGCTTATATTGTGTGCTCACAAGCTCTAAAAGAGAGATTAATTCCAAAACGTATTCTCACAATAATGATAGGCGCAAAGTGTAACGTGTTAGCTTTGTGCGCAGTAGTGATTTAAAAAGAATTTTTAACGCTCAGTAGCCACTGTACAGAGTCAACATCGTTATATTTATTTAGTGGCGCGGCAATATCAAGGTGGATCATGGTACCTGCATTGGCGCGACTTGGCGCAAGGCGTAAACCGAGTCCAACATTTTTAAGTACAGGTGTGTTTTCAACTTGATACAGGGTATTCGAGTCATTGTTATACCATGCGCGACCTACATCTAGAAAGGCTGCGCCTCCCACTTTAAATAGTTGTAGTAAGTCATACTCCCAATAGTAGCGCTTTTCTAAGCTGACTAAAAAACTCCGATCGCCATGTTGAAACTCAATAGGGTAACCGCGTAAACCTGTTTCGCCCCCGAGAGTGAGCTGCTTATCGTTGGTGAGGTTTTTTGCGTATTGTAGCCTGGCTTTTACATACCAAGACTGATCAATACTGGTATTTAAATAATATTGAATTTGGCTGGTGGTGATTAAGTTTTCAAGCTGTTTTTGTTCTTTATTCCAATAACCTTGAATATCAGCGTGAAAGCGCCATAGCGTATTATCACCACTAAAATGTGCTTTGTTAAAATTAAATGAGTAAATAGCGCGGCTATCGTCGTTACTAATTGATTCATCAGAATAACCCAGCGTAGCTTTTATATTCCAACCTAAATTTAAATCCTCGGTACGGTAAATACTGTCAAAGTTACGCACTTTTATAAAGTTATCTTCAAACCAGTGGCCGCTTACATAAGGATAACTAAGCTGCCTATTTTCAGCTAGCGGCACAGTGGTTTCATCGATGCTTTTAAATGTTTGTTGCTCATCGATATAACCTAGGCTCAAGCGCTGTGTCCAGTTATGGCTAAGGGCTTTAGAGTGACCAAAAAATACCTGATTTAGATCGGTGGTCTGTTCAAACTCACTAAATTTATCGCCCCTAAGATACAGGGCCTCTTCTCGCTGGGTAGAGTAACTCAGGGCACCATAACTATAGGGTGTATCAATGGCGTAAAATGGGTAAGTAAGCTCAACTAAGTGGCTTTTACCGTCACTGTTATCGGCATACTCTATACGACCTCTGTAGCGTGTTGATAGGATATTTGGATCATCGTAAACAAATAAATAGCCATTACGATCACTGTCGGTTTTGCGAGCAAACGATAATCGTTTGCCCCAACCAAATAAGTTAGACTCGCGAAAGCCGATACTTGATTTATTTTCGCCACCACTGCGGCTAAAGCTAAGCTCGGGTAGCAAAGTCCACAAATCGCGAGTCACCACGGTTACATCAATATCGCCATCGCAGTTTTCGTTGGCAACAATTTGTGCGTCATATAAATAGTTTTGTTTACGCAGTAGCCGCTCAGATTCAGCCAAGGTTTTTTGATTAAAAGTATCACCCGCTTTAAACAATAAAATGCTTTTAATAACCTCAGGCTCAGTTTGTATATGTGCACGATTAGCAAAGCGAAACAGTGCGTTGTTTTCAGCTTCGAGTTCGGTATTAAAAACATTAAGTTGTTTAAGATTAATTGAGGCAATTTTAGCGTTACTATTTGTCGTAAGCGGTGGAGGTTGAGACTCGATTTGTCGACGCAAGTTAATTTCAGAAGTTTTCAATGAATCGTCATTTTGGCAGCTTTGGGCTAGTGGCGTTTCTTGCGCGCAAACGCTGAGCATAAACATACTCAAAATAGAAAGGCTAAAACAACTACGTGCAATCCATTTTCTATTTAGCATTGACCCTCTTTAGCGCTATTTTGCAAAATAAAACACTTACTCTTAGCTTACATCATTGTTATTAATATGTAAGTAAAAGTGCCAATTTAGTTTATTTTTTATAGCAATTATAAGGTATTAGCGATAAATAGACGTGGCCTTAGCTTAAATAAAATGTTAACGCTGCCAATAGGTTGTCGGCATCTTGACCTTCGCCGTTAATCCACACACTTTGACTGTAATGCTCAAAATTTAAATTAAAAGTGTGGTTAGCATAGTTAAAACGCAGTTGGTGACGATCAGCCCCAGCTGCAAATTCACTAATGCTAATTTCATCGCTGTGCAAAAAAAACGTTCCCCACAACTCAAAGTCTTCATCGTGCGGCAACTCTGTTGGTTTAACAATAATGCATTGATGTGTGTGATCGTATTCAAGTTCGGTCATAAGGGGCTTATTGCGTTGCTAGATAATGTCGAATTGCGGTTAAAAACTCACCGCCATATTTATTTAATTTAGTAAAACCAACCCCCGACACTTTTAAAAATTCACTGTCGTTGGTAGGCATAAGCTGCGCCATTTCGGCCAGCGTTTTATCGTTAAATACTACATAAGGGGGTACGTCATCGGCATCGGCTAATTCTTTACGTAATGCACGTAGGCGAGCAAATAACTTTTTATCGTAATTAAACTGCGCTAATTTATCCTGATAAACGTGCTTAGCTTGTAGGCGTGGTTCAGCCAGTTGTAGCGCATACTCACTCTTTAAAATAGCGCGTGCAGCTTCGGTAAGCCGTAGTGATGCGCCTTGGGTTATATCTTGGCTTAGTAGCCCTTGGTGAATAAGTTGGCGTAAAATACTGAGCCAAAACTCACTGCTTTTATCTTTACCTATGCCATAAGTGCTGAGTTCATGATGGTTGTTATCACGAATGCGGCTGGTATTTGCGCCGCGTAATAACTCTACAATGTAACCTAAACCAAATCGTTGCTGTGCCCGATACACACACGAAAGTGCTTGTTGGGCCACAAGTGTGCCATCAAAGCTTTTTGGAGGATTTAAGCAAATATCGCAGTTACCGCACGGCTCTCGTTGGTATTCACTAAAGTAGTTTAATAATATTTGACGTCTGCAGGTCTGGGCTTCGGCAAAACTGGCCATGGCATTAAAACGCTGCTCTTCTACACGACGGCGTTGTTCATCGTCAATATCTTCAAAAAAGCGTCTAACCCGCCCTATATCAGCGGGGTCAAAATACATAATGGCTTCTGCAGCCAGTCCATCACGCCCAGCGCGACCGGTTTCCTGATAATACGCTTCAATACTTTTGGGAATGTCGTAATGCAGTACAAAACGTACGTTAGGCTTGTTAATTCCCATACCAAAGGCAACAGTGGCAACCACAATTTGAATATCGTCGCGGGCAAATCCAGTTTGCACAAATTGGCGCTGTTCGTTACTCATTCCTGCATGATAAGCCGCCGCATTAAGGCCTGCATCGGCAAGTTTTTCAGCAATGTCATCAACCCGCTTGCGGCTGGTGCAATAAATAATGCCACTTTGATTTTTTTGCTCTTTCAAATAGCGTAGTAATTGCACCATAGGTTTAAATTTTTCTTCTATGGTGTAACGAATATTAGGGCGGTCAAAGCTGCCGGTGTGAATGTAGGGTTGTTGAAGTTTTAATTGTTCGACAATATCAAAGCGGGTGGCTTTATCAGCGGTGGCAGTGAGTGCCATCATAGGTACATGTGTAAAGCGTTGCTTTAATTCATTTAATCTAAAATAGTGAGGTCTAAAGTCATGTCCCCAATGAGAAACACAGTGTGCTTCATCAATAGCAAACAAACTGACATGTAAATGCGATAAGCGCTCTAAAAATTCTCTTTGTAGTACTTTCTCTGGGGCAACATAAAGTAATTTTATTAGCCCCTGATGCAACTGCTGATAGACTAACTGCTGTTCTTCACGGGCTAAGCTGTTATTTATATAAGCGGCTTTTACGCCTAGAGCTTGTAACTGAGTTACTTGATCTTGCATTAAAGAAATGAGCGGAGAGATAACAATGGTTACCCCCTCTAATACTAGTGCGGGTATTTGGTAACACACCGATTTACCACCACCGGTAGGCAATAATACTAACGAGTCTTGGCCGTTAATCGCAGCATCGATTACTGCACTTTGACCGTCGCGAAATTCGCTGTAACCAAACACTTGTTTGAGTACAGTTTCAGGTTTACGCACCAGCGTATTTGGAGAGGGAGTTAGTGTATTCATCGGCGCTATTTTAGTGGTTTTTTATCAGGATGTCTTTAGCTTTCATTATTTGGTGTAAACATCGGTAATGATAATCGAGGAGGTTACAACAGCTTTAAGTTGTGCTTTACTCATCGTACCACCTTAAAACATAGAGAATAATAATGAATAAAGAAATGTTGATTGAACAAGTTGGGGCGTTGTTTGTTAATAATATGCCTTTTAACCAATTTTTAAAAATAGCGGTGGAGTCACTTAGTACTGAACAAGCTAAAATCTCCTTTCCTTGGCAAGATGTATTAATAGGCAACCCCGCGCAAAAAATTCTCCATGGCGGAGTTATTTCGGCGGTACTTGATAATGTCGGTGGAATGCTTGCTGCTGCCAGTGTGATCGGAAAACTAGACGATGCAGATTTACCCAGTGTACATAAAAGGCTAGCCACACTGGGGACTATAGATTTACGCACCGACTATTTACGCCCAGGCAAAGGCGAGATTTTTATTGCTAGCGCTAAGCTGATTCGCTCAGGAAATAAAGTATGTGTGTGCCGAATGGAGTTACACAATGAGCAGTCAGTACAAATTGCTTTTGGAACGGGCACGTATTTAGTTGGCTAAAAAGTGAGAGGGGGGTAAACTGACGGCCTTTTAAATCACCAAGTGGTTACTATGTCGATTGATACCGAGCAGCGAAAGGGCGCTATTTTTGCCTGCCTCGCTTTTTTTATGTGGGGCCTCGCACCCATTTATTTTAAGATGATCCAACATGTGTCAGCATTTGAAATTTTAATGCACCGTGTTATTTGGTCAGTGGTGTTTCTTATTGTGGTGGTGAGTGTGCTCAGCTACTGGGATAAAATTAAACGCATTTTAATCCAACCTAAACTTATTTTGATGTTAGTTGTTACCTCGACCTTACTAGGGTTTAACTGGGGATTGTTTATTTGGGCCATCAATAACAATCACATGTTGGATGCCAGCCTAGGTTACTACATTAATCCTCTATTAAATGTGTTGCTTGGTATGGTGTTTTTAAACGAGCGATTACGTAAGTTGCAAGGTGCTGCTGTTGCTTTAGCTTTTACAGGCGTGCTGTTACAGCTAATTAGTTTTGGCTCATTCCCCGTGGTAGCGTTTTCATTAGCAACATCTTTCGCACTATATGGCCTATTACGTAAAAAGCTACAAGTTGATGCTCTGCCTGGGATTTTAATTGAGGCATTAATATTGTTACCCGTGGCGCTTACCTATTGGTGGCTAATGGTACCGACTGAAACGTCAAATTTACCAGGGAATGATTGGCTAACCAATGTATTATTGGTGAGCGCGGGCATAGTAACTACGCTGCCACTGCTGTGTTTTACCGGCGCGGCTAAGCGTTTGCAATATACAACGTTAGGGTTTTTTCAGTATATAGGGCCTAGCCTAATGTTTATTTTAGCGGTGGTATTTTATGGTGAGGTGTTTGATGCTGAGCGCGTAATTACCTTTGCGTGTATTTGGAGTGCATTGGCTATTTTTAGTTGGGACTCATACCATCAATCGCGAAAACGCAGAAAAGCGGCCATTGTAGCCTCTGGTGTGGTTTAAAAACTAAACCACTTTATTACGACCCGACTCTTTTGCTTTGTAGAGCTTTAAGTCGGCTTGTTTTAATAGTTCGTCAATTTGATAGGTTTCACTGTGGCTGAAGCCTATCGATAACGTAAACTTGATGTTTGCTTGACTGAATTCATGACTGTTAAGCTCAATAAAAAGCCTGAAGCTCTCTAGTCGTTTTAGCGCTTCCTGTTCGGTTAGCTCAGTAAAAAATACCGCGAATTCTTCTCCGCCTAAACGGGCAACCAATTGGTTTTCAAAATATTTATTAAAGCATATCGCAAGCCCTTTAAGCACTTCATCTCCGGCATCATGGCCATAGGTATCATTAATAGCTTTAAAATGGTCAATATCAAGCATAGCTAACATGGCTGGTGCTTTTGCTTTTTTAAACTGCTTTAATGACTTATTGGCCTCTTCAAAAAAGTAACGGCGATTAGGGAGTTTAGTTAAATAGTCAGTATTGGCTTGGCGCTTTATAGTTTCGATATGCTCTAGCATATCGACGTTTTGGCTTAACCTGCAGTAAAATTCTTCACTATTAAAAGGTTTATACAAGTAGTCATTTGCCCCATTTTTTAAAAATAAGGCAGACAAATTAGACGATGTAGCACCTGAGATACCAATAATAGCTTTTTCGTCATTACTATAAATGCGCCTAATTTCATTACACAGTTCAATACCGCCCATATTAGGCATTTCTTTATCTATGATAATCACAGAGATGTCAGGGGTATTTTCAAGCTCTTTAAGTGCCTCTAGGCCATCGGCTGCTTGTAATATTTGGTATTTATGACGTGTTAATAAATTACAAATATATTGGCGTGTAGACGCTGAGTCATCAACAACCAGTACTTTAACTTGCTTATTGCGAGGTAGGCGATAAAGCTGCTTTTCTAAATATTCGTAAGCTTGTTTATTGCCTTTGATAATGTAATCAATAATAGGGTACTTTTCGACGGTGTCGCGGGTTTGATTATCGATATTGCCAGTCATAACAATGGTAGGGATATCTGCTGCAACCGTGCAGGGAACCGCTTCCCCTTGCGGGGCATCAGGCAATATAAAATCAACGACTGCACAAAAATAAGCATGTTTACTTATTAGCTCTTTAGTCTCAGCCAGCGACTGGGCAATATCAACTTCATAGCCAATTTTTTGCGCGATATGCTTTTGCACTCGCGCAATAGTGGGGGTGTCTTCAACAATAAGTATTCTGTGCGTCACGTGGCAGCCTGTTTAAATTTTGCAAAAATGTTTGCTTATACAAGTTGTAACTGCTAAAACGCCAAAAAGCAACTATTGTAATGACTTATAGATTGTCTGCCTCAGAGTAATAATCTTGACTGATTGGTGTTGGCCCTGAAATTTTTGAGCGACCAAATAATGTATGAAATTTTGTTTTGCAGGTTGTTAACTTTAAGTATTTAACCCATGCTCGCTCTATGGGGTTGCTTGGCTCTACTATGCCACTAACCGCATTTACAAATTGTTGCTGATGTTCGTTTTGTGGCTCAACTGCTTTGTTATACAAGCTTTTTAAAACAACACCGTGCTGTTCTAAAATACTTGCCTCTAACAGGGTAAAGTGTCCGCTGCGACTAAATCCGCGTGGAAAGTTTTGATCATCATAAAACTGACGTTGACTAACAAATGCTTGACGAAGTAGTGAAATATCATTGCTCATAGCTGTACCCTCATACCAATTATTAGCTGGAGTATGGTACATAATCGCTATTTTTTTAAACAAAAAATTTTTATCGTGAGGATAAAAAATTGGACATAGATTTATTAAAAACATTTGTTGAAGTGGTGCGTACTCGCCATTTTGGTAAAGCGGCAGAAAACCTATACATAACGCAGTCTGCAGTGAGTTTTCGAATTCGTCAATTAGAGCAGGGCTTAGGCGTAAATTTATTTATTCGCCAGCGCAATAATATTCAACTCACCGCCCCTGGTGAGCGCTTGTTACCGCATGCTCAAATGATTATTACTGGAATGCAAAGGGCCAAAGTGGATGTTGCACTTGCAGATAATATGCATAAGCAAATCAGCTTGGCTGGGACTCCTAATATTTGGGATGCGTTTTTACAGTTTGGTATTACAAATATAGTATCGGCTATGCCCGGTGTATCTTTGGTGGCAGAGGTAAAAGCACAACAAGAGAGCACTCGATTACTATTAGAGCGCACCCTTGATCTAGCCATTTTATTTGATCCACCAAAAGTAGACGAACTCGTTGTTGAACGAATTTGTGAACTACCTATTATTCCGGTTAGTGGCTACGACACCGCAACAGGCGATAACTTTTTTGATAATCAATATGTTTATGTTGATTGGGGAACTACGTTTTCTCTTTGGCATGCCCGTCAATTTACCGGTAAAACGCCGCCTTATTTTAGAACCAGTACCGGACGTATAGCGCTTGATTTAATACTGCAATGTGGCGGTAGTGCGTTTATTCCACAGGTATTAGTTAAAGATCATTTAGAAAAAGGCGAACTTTTTCATGTAAAAGGGGTAGAAAATACGTCAAGAGATGTATTTGTTGCCTATCATAGAGATAACGAACAGAAAGAGTTAATAGAAACTCTGGTTAATTTGCTGTCGCAAATGACACCGAGTTTATTGAAACAAAGTAAGTAGTCGTTAAGCGGTATATTTTAGATGTTATTTTGATTTCAGATTTAATGCAGTTTTATTAACTTAAAAAGACAAAAATGTGTCCTTTGTAATATTTTTGTCATTTAGTGGTGACACACTGCTGCTGTTTTAAAAATTAGTCTATTGTGATTATCGAGGAAATAACATGAAATTTGCAAAATCGAGCTTATGCTTAGCCTTACTTAGTGGTTTATCTTTTAATGCGCTTGCAGAAGTAGACATTTACGGTAAAGCGAATGTAACCGTTCAATCATCTGACGATGGTGAAGGGTCGTTTACTGAAATTAAAAGTAATGCATCTCGTTTCGGACTTAAAGGGTCTGAAAAAATTTCAGACGGTTTAGAAGCTGTTTATAAGTTTGAATTTCAGGTTGATGTGTCGGATGCTGACTCAAAAGGCGATAAAGATAATATTTCAGCACGTAATCAATATGTAGGTTTTAAAGGTTCATTTGGTCAGGTAGTAATAGGCCGTAACGATACAGCGCTAAAGCAGGCGCAAGGTAAACTTGATTTATTTAATGACCTTGAAGGTGATATTAAAAACACTTTTAAAGGTGAAAACCGCTTAGGTAACTCAGTATCTTACGCTTCAAACTCATATGAAGGCTTTAAAGTATTAGCTTCATTTATTGCAGAAGATGATAAAGATGCCAAAAATGGTTACTCAGTGGCGTTAACTTATGGTGATGCTGGCCTTAAAAAGAGCGCTGTATATGCTGCTGTTGCTGCTGATAGTGAAGTAAATGGTTACGACGTAGTACGTGCAACAGTTCAAGGTAAAATTGAAGACTTTAGACTTGGTGCAATGTACCAAACACAAGAAAAAGTAGACGGTAGCGCTGAAGCTGACGGTTACTTAGTGAATGCAGCTTACCTAATGGGTAGCAACACTTTTAAAGTGCAATATCAAACTATGGATTTTGATGACAGCGATGATAAAAGTGCAGTATCGGTAGGTGTTGACCACAAGCTAAACAAAAATCTTAAGGTGTTTGGCTTTTACTCAAGTTTTGATATGGACAACAACGTTAACCAAGATTACCTAGGTTTAGGTATGGAATATAAGTTTTAACTAAGCCTCAGTTAAAACACTCCCTTTTAACCGCACTCAGCTGAGTGCGGTTTTTTTTGCTTTAAATTATTTACTTATCTGCGCATAATAGCCAAGCATTTGGAATGAGGTGAAACTCCTCAACTATACCCGTAACTGTAATCAGTTTTACTGTAAGTCAGATACAAGTGCCTTAAAACTTCATATAACGAGCGGGTTAACTCATTTTCTTTTTGGTACTTGTGGTACTGAGTGTGGGTTTTCCCTGCCTAGGATAATTTTTTGCACACTCAAACCGCTAAAAAAACTGCACTTCTAACCGTTAATAATGTCTCTTGGCGAGTGGGTAACACCTTAATCCTTGAGCATATTAATTTGAGTATTGAGCGTGGCAAGTTTGTTGGCTTAATTGGTCCTAATGGTGCGGGAAAATCGAGTTTACTGCGGTGCTTGTATCGATTTAATCAGCCGTCAGCGGGAGAGGTTAAATTTAATAACACCGATATTTGGCAACTAAAAAGCGAAGACTACGCCAAGCAAGTTGCCGTTGTGCTCCAAGAAACACCGTCGCAATTTAATCTCTCGTTATTCGATGTTGTGGCTCTAGGGCTTACGCCACATAAAACGTTATTCAGTTCGACCACCCAAGCAGATAAACAAAAAATAGCTCAGGCTATTAGCCATGTGGGGCTTGAATCTCATAGTACTCAATTATTTGATTCGCTATCTGGCGGTGAAAAGCAACGTGCTTTTATTGCCCGCGCTATTGTGCAGCAACCGCAACTTCTTATTATGGATGAACCAACTAGTCACCTTGATGTGAAATATCAAATTCAACTTATGGAGCTGGCTAAATCTCTAGGGAACACGGTATTTGCGTCATTTCATGACTTAAATTTAGCTGCTGCTATGTGTGATGAGTTAGTGGTTATTAAAAATGGAAAAGTTGTTGATGCAGGTAAGCCAAATAAAGTAGTCACTGAGCAGATGCTGGATGAGGTGTTTGGCGTTTGTGCACAAGTGAGCACTCACCCTCAATCAGCAGCTTCGGGTGAGGCTATTCCTCATATTACTTATTATTATGGATACCAATAATATGACGGTTTTTTCTAACCATACCGTTGCATTAATCGCTGCGCTACTATGCGCACTATTAAGTTTATTTATCGCACTGAGTTTTGGTGCGGCACCCACGTCGCTCGCAGATGTATATCAAAGCTTAACCTTTTCAAACGAGGCTTCATTTACCAGCCGTATTATTATTGAATTAAGAATGCCACGTACTTTGCTGGCTTTTTTAGCCGGTAGTGGCTTAGCGATTGCAGGTTTAATACTACAAACAGTCACCCGTAACCCCTTAGCAGATCCTTATTTATTTGGTATTTCGTCCGGCGCTTCATTAGGTGTGGTTATACTAATGTCTTTTGTGGGAGCTGGGGCGGGTATTGCGCTATCTGGGGCGGCATTAACCGGTAGTTTAGTGGCGATGGGATTATTAATTTTAATTGCTGGCAGCCAGCGTAATGCCCAAGTTGAATCGATGTTATTGGCGGGGGTAGCCCTATCATTTTTATTTAGTGCTTTTACTAGTTTGTTACTTTATTGGAGCGATCCACAAGCGGTCGCGGCTATTTTATTTTGGACTTTAGGTAGTTTTGCTAAAGCACAGTGGCAGTCGCTGCTGTTACCTGCCTTAGTCATTATAGTCTGTACAATAATCATGTTGGGTTTTAGGCGCCAGCTTAATGCCATGTTGTTAGGCGATGAAAGTGCGACAACGCTTGGCGTAAGAGTACATCGTTTTAGAATTTTAATGCTTATTTTAAGCTCGTTGATCACGGCCGTGTTAGTTGCCAACTGTGGTGGTATTGGTTTTGTTGGCTTGATGGTGCCACACATAGTGCGCTTTTTTATCTCTCAAGGTAGCCGCGTTGGATTATTAATGACCGGATTAGTCGGGGGAATATTTATGGTGTGGGTCGATGTGCTCGCTCGCTCACTATTAAGTAATCAAGAGTTGCCAATCGGGGTGATCACGGCGGCTATCGGCAGTCTATTCTTTTTAAGTATATTGTATTTTCGTAAGCGTCAGCTGGTGGTTCAATAATGAAAACACTAATGGTACAAGGCACTACCTCAGATGCGGGTAAAAGTACCCTGGTTGCAGCACTTTGCAGAGTGTTTGCTAATCAAGGTGTTAATGTAGCGCCGTTTAAACCGCAAAATATGGCGCTTAATAGTGCCGTAACTCATGATGGCGGTGAAATTGGTAGAGCACAAGCATTACAAGCCGTTGCGGCAAAAGTTGCACCTGAAATAGACTATAACCCGATATTACTCAAACCCAATAGTGATACCGGCGCGCAAGTTATTATTCATGGTAGGGCTATCAGCAATATGGAAGCCGACTCTTACCATGACTATAAAAAAGTGGCTATGGAAGCGGTATTAACCTCGCATAATCGTTTAGCTAAACGCTTTGACTTATTGTTGGTTGAAGGGGCTGGTAGCCCAGCTGAAATTAACTTACGCGCAAACGATATCGCCAATATGGGCTACGCCGAAAAGGTCGATTGCCCGGTAATTATTATTGCTGATATTGATAAAGGGGGTGTGTTTGCTCACCTAGTAGGGACTTTGGCGCTATTAAGCGAATCAGAGCAAGCACGGGTAAAAGGCTTTGTGATTAACCGTTTTCGTGGTGACATTAGCCTATTACAAGGCGGGTTAGATTGGCTTGAAGAGTACACAGGTAAACCTGTGTTAGGGGTGTTACCCTACCTACACGATTTAGCACTTGATGCCGAAGATGCCGTTGCTATAGATAATAATGTGACCGAAGCCAGCATTAATATTGCGGTGCTGCTAGTGCCTCATATTAGTAACCATACCGATTTTGATGCACTGCGATTACACCCACATATAAATATAACCTATGTGCGCCATACTCAAACAATTCCTGATGTTGATTTAATTATTGTGCCTGGTAGTAAAAATGTACTTAGCGATTTGGTATTTTTAAAAAATGAAGGCTGGGATCAGCAAATAAAACGCCATTTACGCTATGGTGGCAAAGTATTGGGTATTTGCGGCGGTATGCAAATGCTAGGTAATACGATTTGTGACCCTAATGCGGTGGAATCATCATTAGGGCAAATAGCTGGGTTAGCGCTTAGTGATTTTGATACCATTTTAGGTGAGCAAAAAGTGCTAAGCCAAGTAAATGCAATACTCAATTTAAACCAGCAGCAGGTTGCTTGTCAGGGTTACGAAATACATGCTGGGATCAGTAAAGGTCAGGCGCTCAACAAACCACTTATTCGCTTTAATAAACACCCAAATGGCTTTGAAACTGATGGTTTTATTAGTGATGATAATGCTATTGCTGGTACTTATTTACATGGCTTATTTGACAACGCAGCCGCTACAGAGCTGCTATTAAAGTGGCTAAAACCAGACAGTGAAATTAGTGGTATCAGCATCAATGAGCATCGCGAGCGCCAGCTAGAACGCCTCGCTGAAATGTGCCAAACACATTTAAACATTGAACAAATTATTAAAATTTACCAAGGACATAACAATGACTGAATCAACAAACGACAAGCACCAACAGCGCCAGCAAAAAGTAAAAGAACAAGTTGATGCTCGAGTAGCAGCGGCACAGCAAGAAAAAGGCATTTTTCAGGTTATTACTGGTAATGGCAAAGGTAAATCAACCTCTGGTTTTGGTGTGGTTGCACGCTGTGTTGGCCATGGTAAAAAGGCCGCGGTATGTCAGTTCATTAAAGGTACATGGGAATGTGGTGAGCGTAATTTACTACAAGGTGCTGGAGTTGAATTTGCTGTTATGAACACAGGTTTTACTTGGGATACGCAAAATAAAGAGGCCGATACTGCGGCAGCACAAGCAACATGGCAAGAGTCAAAGCGGATGCTAAGCGACAGCAGTATCGATGTGGTATTACTCGATGAGCTCACCTATATGGTGACCTATGGCTATATCGACCTTGAGGAAGTGGTTGCTGCAATTAACAACCGACCTGCAATGCAATCGGTAATTATTACTGGCCGTGCTGCGCACCGTACCTTAATTGAGCTGGCCGATACCGTAAGTGAAGTGCGTAATGTAAAGCATGCGTTTGAGTCGGGCGTAAAAGCACTAAAAGGCTTTGATTACTAATGTTAAAGCGCATTATTCTTGGGCTGTTATTGTTTGCTGTTTATGTACCTCAAGCCTTATCCGACAAGCCGCTTCGTATTGTGGCTTTGGCACCACACATAGTCGAAAATTTATATGCCATTGGGGCGGGTAATCTAATAGTGGGCACGCTGGATTACGCAGATTACCCACAAGAGGCGACTAAAATTGAGCGTATCGGCGGCTATAATGGCATTTCTATCGAAAAGTTACTCATGCTCAAGCCTGACATGGTCATTGCGTGGAAAAGCGGTAATCAGGCAGAAGATTTAGCACAAATTAAGCGACTAGGGATTGAATTGCATTTAAGTAATCCACGCTCTATTGAAGGCGTAGCTAAGGAAATACTAAAATTAGGTCAATTAACCGGTCATATTGAGCAAAGTAAAAAAGTAGCTGAGGCATTTACAGTTAAGCTCAACGCAATTAAAGCCGCGCAGCATAATAAAACCATGCTTACTGGGTTTTATCAGCTGTGGCCAGAGCCTATGATGACGGTATCAAAAAATACCTGGATAAATCAGTTAATCGAAACCTGCCAAGTGACCAATGTATTTGCCGACAGCGACACAGATTACCCACAAATCAGCATTGAAAACGTGATAGTGACTAAGCCACAAGTTATTATTATTCCTGATGAAAAATCAAAACGGGTAATACCTACAGTTAATTGGCAGCAATGGCCTGAAATTCCGGCGGTTAAATATGAGCAATTTATTAGCGTTAACGCGGATTTATTACATCGTTTTTCCCCTAGAATGCTTGATGGGTTAGCACAAATGTGTGACAAAATTGAGGTATCTAGAGAACTTATTAAGAGTCAATTATGAGCAACTGGTCATCTTTTTTAAATCACGAACTTAGTCAAGTATATATGCAGCAAACCCTTGAATATGTTGCGAATAAACGATCAAACGGTATTGCTGTGTATCCACCAGAACCGCAGGTGTTTAACGCGTTTGATGCAACTCCACTTAGCGATATTAAAGTGGTTATATTAGGCCAAGACCCTTACCATGGAGAAGGGCAAGCGCATGGCTTGTGTTTTTCTGTATTGCCTGAAGTTAAAAAGCTCCCGCCTTCACTTAAAAATATTTATAAAGAGTTAGTGACGGACATTAATGGTTTTATTACGCCAGAGCATGGCTATTTACAAAGCTGGGCAGATCAAGGCGTGTTTTTGCTTAATACCGTATTAACAGTAGAGCAAGGCCAAGCCCATTCCCATAAACATTTAGGTTGGGAGCAATTTACCGATAACGTAATTACTCATATAAATGAGCATTGCCAAGGAGTGGTGTTTATTTTGTGGGGCGCACATGCACAAAAGAAAGGTAAAAGCATTGATCGCCAGCGCCATCATGTATTGTCTGGACCGCACCCTTCACCGCTTTCAGCGCATCGCGGCTTTTTTGGCTGTCAGCACTTTTCAAAAACCAATGAACTGTTAATAGCGCAAGGAGCGCAGCCCATTAATTGGCAAGTATAGGGTAATTGGTATTAAAAAAGGCTTTCATAAATGAAAGCCTTTTTAGTTGCTGTTGTTGATTAAAACTCTAATTCATCAATAGCAATACTATCAGCAAAATAGTCGAGCTCCTGTAGTTCTTTGCGCAAACGTTGCTTATCTTTTATTGCTTCTATTTCGCGCCATTTTCTTTTTTTATTTTTTTGAGAGGTTTTTTTCGATGTATCAGAACCTTCTAATATCTCTATTATTTCGTTTAGGCTATCCATTGATTATCTCCTATTGACCACTTTTTGAACCTCGGCAGTATCTATACCACAGCTATTAATAAAATAGAATATAAATGTGACGAAACTGTTACTGATGGGTGGTATTTTGATGAAGATCAATACAAAAAGAACGTAAATGGGGACAAGTCGAGTATTTAAAGTAAATCGCAGACATAAAAAAACGCCGCTAAAAGCGACGTTTCTTAACTCATTAAACAGCTGTTAGTTACATCGCTTTAAAGCGTGCCTCTAGTTGCTCTTGCGCATCTGCAAATGAGCGAATACCTTCAGCTAGTTTCTCAGTAGCCATAGCGTCTTGGTTATGTAACCAACGGAACTGTGCTTCGCTAAGTGGCTCTGGTTTTGGCTCTTTAGCAATATCGTTTTCTAGTAAGTATTCTTGTGCGTCTTCTAAATTACCTAGCTCTTCTAAAAGATTAGGGCTAATTGTTAGCTTATCGCAACCTGTAAGGGCAATAATTTCACCGGTATTACGAAAGCTTGCGCCCATAACAACCGTTTTGTAATCGTGACGTTTGTAAAACTCAAAAATACTACGCACCGATTGTACGCCAGGATCTTGTAGCGGGTCGGTTGGTTTTTCCATACCGTTTGCTACGTGCCAATCTAAAATTCTGCCAACAAATGGCGAAATTAAAAATACGTTTGCATCAGCACAGGCACGGGCTTGAGCATCACTAAATAAAAGCGTTAAGTTACATTTAGTGCCTTCTTTTTCTAACTGTTCTGCGGCTTTAATGCCTTCCCACGTAGAGGCAACTTTAATTAAAATCTTGTCTTTGCTTACACCTTCTTTCTCGTAAAGGCTTAGTAAAGTATGTGCTTTATTAATTGTTGCTTGGGTATCAAATGATAAACGTGCATCAACTTCAGTAGAAATATAACCCGGAACAATTTCGCTAATTTCTTTACCGAGTAATACTGCAAAATAGTCACAAGCCAGCTCTAGTTGTTTTGCAGGCTGTTGCTCGGTTTCTTTAGCGTATTGCCATGCTTTATCTAGATAAGGTTTGTAAGCTTCAATCTCGCTCGCTTTTAAAAGCAGCGATGGATTGGTAGTCGCATCTTCAGGTTGATGTTTTTTTATGGCTTCTATATCGCCCGTGTCGGCCACGATAGAAGAGTGTTGTTTAAGCCTTTGTAGAGCGCTAGTCATTTGCTTTTCCTCATTCCAAGCAAGTTAAAAGAAAATCTAAACTACCTTAATATAGCTATACTGCAACAGTGTGACAATGCTTGATAGGTCTTATGTCCTTATCAATGAAAAAACGGTAACGGTTGAGTTTTAGGTAGGATAATTTTAAACAAAACGTGCTTTTCGTCTCATTTAATGTTGAAATTGACATTAAATAATTTACAAGTCAATAGCTAACTATGATCACTGTTATTTCACCAGCAAAGAATCTTGATTACGACACGCCACCCGCAACAGATAAGTTCACTCAACCTGAATTACTTGAGCACAGCGAAGCGCTCATGAAAGTATGCCGTGAACTAACTCCTGCGCAGATTGGCAGTTTAATGAAAATTAGCGATAAGCTCGCGGGCCTTAATGCAGCACGTTTTAGTGAGTGGGCGCAACCGTTTACTACGAGTAATGCTAAACAAGCGGTGCTTGCCTTTAATGGCGATGTATATGGCGGTTTAGATGCCGACACCCTAACGGCTAAGCAACTTGATTATGCTCAAGAGCATTTACGTATACTCTCGGGTTTATACGGATTATTAAAACCGCTTGATCTAATGCAAGCCTACCGCCTAGAAATGGGTACAAAGCTTGAAAACAGCCGTGGTAAAAACCTATATGAGTTTTGGGGCAGTATTATTGCTAATAAACTTAACGACGTTTTAGCGGCACAAGATGCACAATACTTAGTTAATTTAGCGTCTAACGAATACTTTAAAGCGGTAGATAAAAAAACGCTTAACGCACAAATTATTACGCCACATTTTAAAGACTGTAAAAACGGCCAATATAAAGTGATTAGCTTTTACGCTAAAAAAGCGCGCGGCATGATGGCGCGTTACCTTATCGAAAACCAAGTCACGCAATTAAGTCAGCTTAAAGAGTTTACCGTGGCCGGTTATTACTTTAGCTCAGAAGCAACCACTAAAGAACTTGAACCGGTATTTTTGCGCGAAGAGCAAAGCTAAATTTAGCGCTATTTGCAGCTAAACACATACCCAAAAAGCTATGCATTGCATGGCTTTTTTTATACTGGCGCTATTTTTGCAAACCTTAGGTTATTAATAGAAACTAAGGTATAAAATAAATGCTCTCAATTCCCTCAATTACAGAAGCCGAAAAACTTATAGAAGAGAAGCTCGGCGGTTGGTTTGATGTTGTTATAAGTCATATCCCTAACTTTATAGTCGCGGTGATTATTGCGATTATATTTTCATTTATTGCCCGCCTTGCAGGCAAAGGAATGAAAAAAGTATTGCGTCGCTCGCTCGATTCTACTCAAATTGCTGACTTAATGGCCTCCATTTTTAAAGTTATTGTTCTGAGTGTCGGGGTCTTTATTGCCCTTGATTTTATGGGCTTAAAAAGTACCGTTACGTCACTGCTTGCGGGTGCAGGTATTGTTGGTCTCGCCATTGGTTTTGCTTTTCAAGATATGACCGAAAACCTAATTGCGGGTATTGCTATGGGTATTCGTAAACCGTTCAAAGCGGGTGATGTTATCGAGACCGATAACGTATTTGGTTCAGTGCATTCAATAAACTTGCGCAACACACTAATAGAGAGCTTTTACGGGCAGTTGATACTGGTTCCTAATAAAATACTATTTAGAAATGTACTGCGTAATTACAGCACTTTAGGGGTCAGAAGAATAGAGGTACCTGTAGGTATTTCTTACGCTGATGATATAGAAAAAGCCAGTGAAGTTATTGTCGATAAAATTAATCAATTCGACTTTGTGATCCGCAAAAATGAGACCGCTGTATACGCAGAAGGCTTTGGTGATAGCAGTATAAACTTACTGGTATGGTTTTGGATTAAATACCCTGGCGAGCCCGACTTTATGACGGTGCGTCACAAAGGCGTTGTGGCAGTAAAGCAAGCACTCGATGCTGCTGATATAAGTATTCCGTTTCCTATTCGTACGCTGGATTTTGGTATTAAGGGCGGTGAAAAACTCGATGCCATGATAAGCGATAAAATAAGTCAGCAGTCAGCAAATAAAGAGGGTGACAATAATACTGATGCAAGACAAGGTGAGTAAATAATTTAAAACCCCGAAGGTAAAAGCATTGGGAAATAGTTACTGACTATCAGCGCGTTTTTACAAAGTAAAACGCGCTTTTTTATAATAATTAATTGATGATCTGAAGTAATTAAAGCCTTGCGTTAACTAAGTTAAAAGCGTCTCAATTAGAAAACTATATCGATAAGGTTTCTCATCTCAAAATAGATTACTTAATTAATCGAATTTGTGCTCAAGCTTGATGCAAGCCCTATATAGTAAGTGTCTGTGAGTAATAAAGGATTCAATGGTATAAGTAGCTGCAATGAGCGTCGCGATTGGTGCGTAAACGAAAAGGCTTTTAATCAAGCTATTTAAACTGGATTGGGATTATGTCTGTATTGAATTTATATTGTGCAGGCCATAAAAAGCGCCGCTTGTGTTGGAGAAGCAAGCAGCGCTGAAGAATAAGTTAAGAAGGAGGTGTATTAAATAACACTAATTTTGTTGCGAATTACTTTAACTCCATCCATATTTTCTAAAAATTTTTGTGCAAGAGCACGTTCAAAACCGTTATTAGCTTTGCCATTAAGTTCAACGTCGCCATTTTCGACCTGTACGTTCAAATTTTCTAATTCTAAATTTGGATTAGTACGTAACTCATGAGTAATAGATTGTTGTAAATTAGGTTGTGTGGCCACACTACTTACTACTGCTAAATGCGTTGCTGCACTAACTTTAAAAGCAGAGACTAATAAAAATAAACAACAAAACGAAATAAAACCGATAGTAAATTTAATGCGACTCATAACTATATCCTTAGTGTTTTTGAAAAAGCAGCGCCGATACTCGGCGTTTTAATACTCATACACTAGCTTGGGTTACAAGTTTCATTCCAAAATTAACCATTTGAAATAATTGGATATTTTATTAAGTAGTTATTCAGCTAAGTAGTTTTTACATATTACTCTGAATTGCTTACTCACTGTTTTTAAGCCACAAAAAAGCCGACAAACGTCGGCTCAATCAAATGTATTAAAGCTAAAGCTATTTTTTCTTTTTAGCTTTGGCTTTTTTCTTCGCTTTCATTTTTACTGGATCTTTACGCTTTTTAACTGGTGGCTTAGCTTCTTTATGTTTTGGCTCTAATCCTTTAAATACACGGCGTTTTAGCTTCTGTTCTATGTAACGTTCTACTTTGTAAAGGATGCCAATATCGTGCGCTTCAATTAGTGAAATCGCTATGCCTTTTTTACCCGCGCGGCCTGTACGGCCAATACGGTGTACGTAAACATCTGCAGTGCGAGGCATATCAAAGTTAATTACGTGGCTTATATCAGCTACATCAATACCACGCGCGGCTACATCGGTCGCGACTAAAATGCGGGTTTTGCCACTGTGGAAATTTTCCATCGCTTTCATGCGTTTATCTTGTGGCATTTCACCACGTAGCCACGCAGCTTTAACGCCGTTATTGGTTAGTTCACCAATAAGGGTTTCAAGGCGCTCACGAGTTTTTACAAACACAATCGCTTTACTAACATCAGGGCCGTTTAAGGTGTTAACTAATAGCTCAAGCTTGTGATGGTAATCGTCAGCTAAATGAACCCATTGATGTATTTTAGCTTTTTCTTTGCGTGATGATTCGGCTTCAAGCAGAGCCGGGTCGTTTAAAATACGCTCTGCAAATAATTCTACGCTGTCACCTTCAAGAGTAGCTGAGAATAAAAAGCACTGACGACGATTTTTAGCTTCATCACAAATACGCAGCATTTCTTTACGAAAGCCCATGTCGAGCATGCGGTCGGCCTCATCAAGAATGAGCATTTCTACGTTTTCTGCGTGGAAGTTTTCAGTTTCCAAATACTCCATTAAACGCCCAGGTGTGGCGATTAAAATGTCGTTATTATTTTCAAAAATTTCTTTGTGTGTACCGTAATTAATACCGCCGGTAACCACCCCAATTTTTAAGTGGGTTTGTTTTGCAAGTAACTCACATTGTTCATGAATTTGATAAGCAAGCTCGCGAGTTGGGGTCATAATTAATACCCGTGCAAAGCCCGGATCACGACGCGGGAAATCCATTAAATATTGAATTGCTGGAATTAAGAATGCCGCCGTTTTACCCGTACCTGTTGGTGCAGACGCTAAAATATCACGCCCTTGCAACGCCTCAGGAATGGCTTGTTGTTGAATGCTAGTAGGGGTTTCAAAACCCATTTTATTAATAGCATTGAGTAGCTTATTATCAAGATCAAATTCAGAAAATTGCATAGAGTGTCAAAAATAGGGGACAATTGCCGTTAATTATACGCACTTAAACCTACTTGGTGAATGAAAAGGTGAAAAAATGTCTGGTTTTGCATTTAAACAATTTAAGGTTGAGCACGACCAGTGCGCCATGAAGGTATCTACCGATGGTATTTTACTTGGAGCATGGGCTGATTTAAGCGGTGCAAGTTCGTTATTAGATATTGGCACAGGTACGGGGTTGTTGGCGTTAATGTGTAAACAGCGAGTGCCAGATTTAAAGGTGAGTGCGGTTGAGGTTGATAAGGCCGCCTACCAGCAAGCTGTACAAAATTGCCAGCAAAGCCCTTGGCCAGACATTAGCATTTATCACCAGTGTGTACAGCAGTTTGCGGCTGAGACTAAATTTGATTGCGTTATATCTAATCCACCTTATTTTAATCACAGTTTAAAAAGTGATAATGCAGCACGCAATGCCGCTCGCCATACCGATGGTTTAAGCTTTGCAGAACTGATTGCTGCGTTTAAACGCTTAACGCATAAGCAAGCACGTTTTAATTTAATTTTGCCTAGTGAAGAGGCACAGTTATTTATAACCTTGGCGCAGCAGCAAGGGCTGTATTTAAGCGCGCATTGCCAAGTAAAAACCACACCGAGTAAAGTGTTCAGCCGCAGCTTAATGCGCTTTAGCTCAATCAAAACAGAATTAGAGCAATCAGTGCTTTGCATAAAAGATGAAAACAACACCTACACAGCTGATTATGTCGGGCTTTGCAAAGCATTTTATTTAAAGATGTAAGCTATTTATTGAGCTTGGTTATTTAGGGCGTGTTGATCTTTGATGGTTGGATTTGCAGCAGTATGTTTGGTTTTTAGGCAAGGCAGAGCCTATGTAGTGTGGTTATTCCCCATAAATAGGCGATAACGCAGCATAAATACCAAACATGCGCAGCCCTTTGGTTTCTTCCAAACGGCGATATACTCGTAGTTGCTCGAGTTTTACATAGCCACATAT
>NZ_PNDK01000088.1:0-360 GCF_005887265.1 Pseudoalteromonas sp. S1608 | reverse complement strand
CTCTTTATCGAATAAAATCATTCAACCACAAGTTTAAACCCGCTGATTTAAAACCAAAGGGGTCACCAATTAGAAAGTTCCGGTCAAGCAGGCAGCTGTGTTTTCTTGATCTTTTTTCAAAAAATCAAGAGTTATTATTTTTAAACTCACTTTAAATATGGCTATACATCCAATAAGTGATCCCTCAGTCTTAAACTCTGAGGGCACGCCATATTTTTTAATCCAAGGACAAAAAAGACACCCACCTTTAATTTTGTACTTTCAATGGCTTCAAACTAAGTTTTAAACAGTATAAATAGCGAGCAGGGTGTCATGGTAGTTGCAAGGAAGCTGCTTGAACTAAGCCGCTTCTTCCCTCTA
>NZ_PNDK01000087.1:0-274 GCF_005887265.1 Pseudoalteromonas sp. S1608 | reverse complement strand
TACACCTCAGTTTGTAATCCTGCTAAGTAAGTCACCCCCAGTGAGGTGGTTTCGGTTAAAGTAAGGCGCTCACTCATCACAGCACCTTGTTGCAACGAGTTAATCGCAGTTTAGTTGTGGCAAGCAGGATGTTTAGTCAAATATTGCCCTAAGGCAATGATTTGTTTTTCAGTAAAGCGTTGTCCGAGGTTAGTTCTGCGCCACTATATATCTGCGCTGTTTTTTGCCCATTCATGGTTAACTAAGTAATCAACTTCTTGTGCATATAAGCCAT
>NZ_PNDK01000086.1:0-251 GCF_005887265.1 Pseudoalteromonas sp. S1608 | reverse complement strand
CCCCCCCCCCCCCCCACCCACCCCCCCCCCCCACCACACCACCCCGCCCCCCCCCACCACCACCCACCCCCCCACCCCACCCCCACCACCCCCCCCACCCCCCCCCCCCCACCCCCCCACCCCCCCACCCCCCCCCCACCCCCCCACACCCCCCCCCCCACCCCCCCCCCACCCACCCCCCCCCCCCCCCCCCCCGCCCCCCCCCACCCCCCCCCCCCCCCCGCCCGCCGCGCCCCCCCCCCCCCCCCCCC
>NZ_PNDK01000085.1:0-483 GCF_005887265.1 Pseudoalteromonas sp. S1608 | reverse complement strand
CAGTACCTGCAAACGGCGCCGGTACTTCCATAGCTGCTTTGTCGCCTTCAACGTTTAAGATAGATTGCTCTTCTTCTACGCTATCGCCAACCGCAACCATCACTTCTGTTACTTCAACTTCGTCATCACCAATATCAGGCACGCTAACTTCTTTAGTGCTTGATGCCGATGTTTGTTCAGCAGGCTTCTCTTGTGCTTTTGAATCAGCTGCAGGGGCACTTTGGTTATCACCACCTGACACTTCAAAAACAAATACTAATGAACCCGTTTTCACTTTGTCACCAGTATTTACTTTAATTTCTTTTACTGTACCGGCAAAGGGTGCTGGTACTTCCATTGCCGCTTTGTCGCCTTCAACGTTTAAGATAGATTGCTCTTCTTCTACGCTATCACCAACTGCAACCATAATTTCAGTTACTTCAACTTCGTCATCACCAATATCTGGCACAGTGACTTCTTTGGTTGATGAAGCCGATGACTCAT
>NZ_PNDK01000084.1:0-3138 GCF_005887265.1 Pseudoalteromonas sp. S1608 | reverse complement strand
TGATGACGAAGTTGAAGTAACAGAAGTGATGGTTGCGGTTGGCGATAGCGTAGAAGAAGAGCAATCTATCTTAAACGTTGAAGGCGACAAAGCAGCTATGGAAGTACCGGCGCCGTTTGCAGGTACTGTTAAAGAGATTAAAGTAGCGACTGGCGATAAAGTTAAAACTGGCTCATTGATTTTTGTATTTGAAGTGGCGGGTAGTGCACCAGCTGCAGCACCTGCAGAAAAATCAGCACCAGCGCCTAAAACAGAATCTAAGCCGGCAGCTCAGGCTGAGTCAAAACCAGCAGCATCATCTGCTAAAGCAAGCTCTGAAAGCTTTGAAAACAATAGCGCTTATGCACATGCATCGCCAGTGGTTCGCCGTTTAGCACGTGAGTTTGGTATTAACCTTGCTAACGTTAAAGGCACGGGCCGTAAAAACCGTGTTGTTAAAGAAGACGTGCAAAACTATGTTAAGCAACTGGTTAAGCAAGTTGAGTCTGGTCAAGTATCAGCAGCTAAAGGCAATGCGGGTGGCGGTGAGCTTGGTTTAATTCCATGGCCAAAAGTTGATTTTGCTAAGTTTGGTGAAATAGAAGAGAAAAAACTCTCTCGTATTCAAAAGCTGTCAGGTAAAAACTTACACCGTAACTGGGTGCAAATTCCACATGTTACTCAGTTTGATGAAGCTGATATCACGAGCCTTGAGCAGTTCCGTAAAGAGCAAAATGCCCTTAACGAGAAGAAAAAGCTGGGTGTTAAAATTACGCCACTTGTATTTGTAATGAAAGCAGCTGCTAAAGCGCTTGCTGAGTTCCCTACATTTAACTCATCGCTTTCAGAGGATGGCGAAAGCTTAATCCTTAAAAAGTACATTAATATTGGTGTAGCGGTTGATACGCCAAATGGCTTAGTTGTACCAGTGTTTAAAGATGTTGATAAAAAAGGCATTATTGAACTATCTCGTGAACTAATGGAAGTATCTGTTAAAGCGCGTGATGGCAAGTTAAGTTCATCAGATATGCAAGGTGGTTGTTTTACTATTTCAAGCCTAGGTGGCATTGGCGGTACGGCATTTACGCCGATTGTGAATGCGCCTGAGGTGGCAATTTTAGGTGTGTCAAAATCTGAAATGAAGCCTAAGTGGAATGGTAAAGAGTTTGAGCCTAAGCTAATGGTTCCACTTTCAATGTCTTACGACCATAGAGTGATTGACGGTGCACTTGCTGCACGCTTTACTGTTACTCTTGCAAGTTACATGAGTGATATACGCCAGTTAGTGATGTGATCACTACAGAGTGAGTAAAATCAAATCCCAGCCAGTTGTTTTTAGCTGGGATTTTTATCATTTGCAATGATACAATATTTGCACAAATGCCCTTTTCTGCCTTGCAGAAACATGGCAGTTAAATTTTGGGGCTGTGTCCCGTTCAAACAATAAAGGTAATAGCATGAGCAACGAATTAAAAACTCAAGTTGTTGTACTAGGCGGTGGTCCTGGTGGTTACTCTGCGGCTTTTCGCGCTGCTGACTTGGGCTTAGAAGTTACATTAGTAGAATCTCGCGAGACATTAGGCGGTGTATGTCTTAATGTTGGTTGTATTCCTTCTAAAGCACTTTTACACGTAGCTAAAGTGATTGATGATGCTGCAGAAATGTCATCTCACGGCGTTACTTTTGGCGCACCAAAAATTGACTTAGATGAAGTTCGTTCTTGGAAAGACTCTGTTGTTGGCCAGCTTACAGGTGGCTTAGACGGCATGGCTAAAATGCGTAAAGTAAAAGTTGTATCTGGTTACGGTAAATTTACTGGTAGCAACACTTTAGATGTTGAAGGCGCTGACGGTAAAACAACCATTACCTTTGATAACGCAATTATTGCTGCGGGTTCTAAACCTGTAAACTTACCTTTCATCCCTGAGGATGATCGCGTTATTGATTCAACGGGCGCGCTAGAGCTTAAAGATGTTCCTGAAAAGCTACTTGTTTTAGGTGGTGGTATTATCGGTCTTGAAATGGGTACGGTTTACCGTGCACTAGGTTCTGCAATTGATGTTGTAGAATTTGCAGACCAACTTGTTCCTGCTGCTGATAAAGACATCATTAAAATTTACCAAAAGCATGTTAAAGACAAGTTTAATGTAATGCTTTCAACTAAAGTAACTGGCGTTGAAGCAAAAGACGACGGTTTATATGTTACGTTTGAAGGCAAAAATGCACCGGCAGAGCCAGTACGTTACGACAAAGTACTTGTTGCTGTAGGTCGTACACCAAATGGTAACATGTTAGACGCTGAGAAAGCGGGTGTGAATGTTGATGAGCGTGGTTTTATTAACGTTGATAAGCAATTACGTACTAACGTAGAACATATTTTTGCGATTGGTGACTTAGTGGGTCAACCTATGCTTGCGCATAAAGCGGTTCATGAAGGCCATGTTGCAGCAGAAGTTATCTCTGGTCAAAAACATTACTTTGATCCTAAGTGTATTCCTTCAATTGCTTACACTGACCCTGAAATTGCATGGGCGGGTGTAACTGAAAAAGAAGCGAAAGAGCAAGGTTTAAGCATTGAAACAGCTGTATTCCCTTGGGCTGCATCGGGTCGTGCTATTGCTTCTTCACGTACTGAAGGTTCTACTAAGCTTATTTTTGATAAAGAAAGCGGCCGTATTATCGGTGGTGCTATGATTGGTATTAACGCAGGCGAAATGCTGGGCGAAATCGGTCTAGGTATTGAAATGGGTGCAGATGGTGAAGACCTAGCGCTAACAATTCATGCTCACCCAACATTGAACGAATCAATCGGCCTTGCTGCTGAAATATTTGAAGGTTCAATCACTGATTTACCAAACAAAAAAGCAGTTAAAAAGAAGAAGTAATTTCTTTTAGTTAATCGCGATAAAAAATCCAAGCCTCGGCTTGGGTTTTTTGTTTTTATAGCCTCAGCGTTTAGCAAAAGATTGTTCTGTGTAGCGCAGCGTCTCTATGGTGCAAAAACAAAGACTAAAGCATGTCGAGCTGCGAGTGTCGGGCAACGGGCTTAAAACCCTAAATTAAACCTGCGCGAGATAAATTCACGCCTGCAACATAAAAGTTATGCTTGCAAAAAGCTCGGTGTTTTATTTTACTAGCGCCCGTAGCCCGTAGCCCGTA
>NZ_PNDK01000083.1:0-407 GCF_005887265.1 Pseudoalteromonas sp. S1608 | reverse complement strand
ACTATGTTGATTCTATGGCTTCTTCTTTTGCTGAGCCTGAGCCTGAGCCTGAGGTAGAGCCAGAAATTGAAGCTGAGCCTGAAATTGAAGCTGAGCCTGAAATTGAAGTAGAGTCAGAGCTTGAAGTTGAGCCTGAACCTGAAGCAGAGCCTGAAGTTGCAGCTGAGTCAGAAACTGCAGCTGAGCCTGAACTTGATGTTGAATCAGAAGATGATTTTACCGATACGTCTTCTAATTTACTCGATCCAGAAGACGCGCTTGATGAGTACAATGATGAAAACCTCGATAGCGTTGATGAGCTACTGAGCGAGTTAGAACAAACAAGTGATGATTATGTAGAAGCACCTGATTGGTCAGTTGATGGCTTAGACGAGCAATCTGAACCAGAAGCAGAGCCTGAGCTTGAA
>NZ_PNDK01000082.1:0-339 GCF_005887265.1 Pseudoalteromonas sp. S1608 | reverse complement strand
AGTTCAGGCTCAGCTGCAGTTTCTGACTCAGCTGCAACTTCAGGCTCTGCTTCAGGTTCAGGCTCAACTTCAAGCTCTGACTCTACTTCAATTTCAGGCTCAGCTTCAATTTCAGGCTCAGCTTCAATTTCTGGCTCTACCTCAGGCTCAGGCTCAGGCTCAGCAAAAGATGAAGCGATAGATTCTACATCTTCACTATTTAACTCTTCTTGCGCGTCAGTTAAATCTTCAATTGAGTCCGCCAATGCATGATCTATTTCAGAATCATGAACATCACTTTCAGGTTGCTCAGTATCTAGTACATCGTCAATATCTACTTCGTCTTCTTCAACTAAGCTG
>NZ_PNDK01000081.1:0-1140 GCF_005887265.1 Pseudoalteromonas sp. S1608 | reverse complement strand
ACCTTCACGGATAGCGAAACGAAGACCTTCATCCATCGCGATTGGCGCGATTAGAGTTACTGTCATCTTAACGTTATCACCAGGCATTACCATTTCTACGCCTTCTGGTAACTGTACGTCACCTGTTACGTCAGTTGTACGGAAGTAGAACTGTGGACGGTAACCTTTGAAGAATGGAGTATGACGACCACCTTCATCTTTAGAAAGTACGTATACTTCTGAAGTGAATGTTGTGTGTGGGTTGATTGAACCAGGCTTAGCTAGTACTTGACCACGTTCAACGTCTTCACGCTTAGTACCACGTAGAAGTGCACCAATGTTCTCACCAGCACGACCTTCGTCAAGAAGCTTACGGAACATCTCAACACCAGTACAAGTAGACTTAGTAGTCTCTTTGATACCAACGATTTCAACTTCGTCATTCACGTTGATGATACCAGCTTCAACACGGCCAGTTACAACAGTACCACGACCTTGGATTGAGAAAACGTCTTCGATAGGCATGATGAATGGCTTATCGATGTCACGCTCTGGCTCTGGAATGTAAGAATCTAGTGCTTCTGCAAGCTCTACGATTTTAGCTTCCCATTGCTCTTCGCCTTCAAGTGCTTTAAGTGCAGAACCTTGAATTAGTGGTAAGTCATCACCTGGGAAGTCGTATTCAGAAAGAAGTTCACGAACTTCCATTTCTACTAGCTCAAGTAGCTCTTCATCATCAACCATGTCACATTTGTTCATGAACACAACGATGTAAGGAACGCCAACTTGGCGAGAAAGTAGGATGTGCTCACGAGTTTGTGGCATAGGACCGTCAGTCGCAGCAACTACTAAGATAGCGCCGTCCATTTGAGCAGCACCAGTGATCATGTTTTTAACATAATCGGCGTGACCAGGACAATCTACGTGTGCGTAGTGACGAGTAGGTGTATCGTACTCAACGTGTGAAGTTGAGATTGTGATACCACGCTCGCGCTCTTCTGGAGCGTTATCGATTGATGCGAAATCTTTAGCAACACCGCCGTATACTTTTGCAAGTACGTTAGTGATTGCTGCAGTTAGTGTAGTTTTACCGTGGTCAACGTGGCCGATTGTACCAACGTTTACGTGCGGTTTTACGCGTTCAAACTTTTCTTTTGCCAT
>NZ_PNDK01000080.1:0-247 GCF_005887265.1 Pseudoalteromonas sp. S1608 | reverse complement strand
AGCAGCACAAGCAAATGAGCAAACACCAAGCGATGACGCAGCAAGCGATGACGCAGCAAGTGAATCACCTGTCGCCGCTGATGATAAAAAAGCTGCCGTCGCTGCAGCCATTGCCCGCGCTAAAGCTAAAAAAGCAGCGCAAGCTAATGAGCAAACAGCAAGCGATGACACTGCAAGTGAATCTCCAGTTGCTGCCGATGATAAAAAAGCTGCCGTCGCTGCAGCCATTGCCCGTGCTAAAGCCAAA
>NZ_PNDK01000079.1:0-323 GCF_005887265.1 Pseudoalteromonas sp. S1608 | reverse complement strand
AATCCTGGTATCCCAGCCAACAATGGCTAAGTAGCTCAGCTGGTTAGAGCACATCACTCATAATGATGGGGTCACAGGTTCAAATCCCGTCTTAGCCACCATTTCTTTTCTAGAAGTGGCTCTGCAAGAGTTAAATTGCAACTCAATGAAGAGTTTAAAATAACTACCATTTCTTTGATTAATTCAAAGTGATAATGCGGGAGTGGCGGAATTAGTAGACGCTCTGGATTTAGGTTCAAGTATCTTAGGATGTTAGAGTTCAATTCTCTCCTTCCGCACCATATTCTTGATTAGAATTAAAATTATCAATTGTTTATTGTTTG
>NZ_PNDK01000008.1:0-4429 GCF_005887265.1 Pseudoalteromonas sp. S1608 | reverse complement strand
GCTAAAGGCTAAAGGCTAAACAAGATAAAAATAAAAGCGTTGCTCAAGGGCAACGCTTTTTTATATTTGCTTATTTATAATTTAGCTAATAACGGTGATTGTGGAATACCTACTCGAGGAAGTAGAGCCGGTGTTACCGCAAAGGCTGCTGGTAAACGTCCTTTTAATTCAGCCATTTTTGTTTGATTATTTTGCTGATCAAAAATGTAGTATTTTAAAACATCACCATAAGCACTTCCCTCTAAACTAGCTTGTTGCAGTGTGTCTAATGCTTTATCGTAATCTGCGCTATAAATATAAGCTAATGCTAAGTTTCCAGCAGATCCTGCGTGTAAGTTACCGTCAAGCTCTCTAGACAACCCCTCTAATTCAGCTATAGCCAGTTCATAACGACCTAGTTGTATGTAGGCATTAGCAAGCGAGTTTTTCGTAAAATATGGCGGGTTGCTTCCTGCTGGATACCATGTTTCGTAAGCACTTAAGATATCTTCATATTGTTCAAGTTTAGAAAAAACATGAACGAGTAAAGTATAACTTTCTAATTTAATTTTACCCTCTTCAAAACCTGATAGCACATCTCTATTTGCATACCATTTTTGAATATTTTTTGCCGTTTGTATTAGTTGTGTTGATTGATCACTTTTTGCATCACCAGCTACCTCTAAAAGTTGCGCTAACTGTTGGTTATACTGATTACTAGCTGCGGGCTGTTTTTGCGCACTATGTTGTTCATTCTTTGGATTTTCATCAACAATTTGTGCTGCTGCCAACGCGCTAAAAGACAGTGCAGCCAAAGCCATTACCATATGTTTACTTTTCATTGCTTTTTCCTTGTTTAACATTTTAATCCTTTGAATATTAAAACTCTTTGAGTGTTCAATATTCAAAAGAGGGGGAGTGAAAAAGTTATATTTAGATTTTTTTTCATGCTCAGAGAGTAACAAACTGGCTAAATCTAACTGATACTTACCTTTAAGTTTACGCATACATTTTTCGTCACAACTAAGCTCTAACTGCTCTTTTGCCAAACGCGCTAGTTTTGAGCATATTGGGTTCCACCAAAAAACACTTTCTATAAAGCAAATTAGCCATGTCCAATAAATATCACCTTGTTGTAAGTGCGTTAATTCGTGCTCAATAACAGAGTTTAATTCTTTTCGATTTTCCATCTCAGGAGTAAGCCAAACAACCGGATTGACTAATCCTGTTGCAAAAGCAGGCCCTCCAATTGAGGTGAATCTTATTGGATATATACAGTTTGCTCGTTTTGAAGTGCTATATAAGCTTGAGTTAGCTTTTAAGTTTTTGACTAACTTTACATACATAGCAACACGCAATGTAAACAAGCCAATTCCACTAAACAGCAATACACTAAAAATATGGTTTAATGATGGTAACCAACTCACTGGTGCAATAATGCTACTTTCTGATGTTATGACCTGCGCATCGGTAGGGGCTATTAACGTATTTAAAAAACTAAACTCAGCAACATTAACAGTATATTGCGATGTACTTTCAAATAATGGCAATTGAGAAAAGTATTGCCAAGGAACAAACCAGGCTATTAAAGCCAGCATTATTACGTAAAAATTTAATCTAGAAGGGGCACTTTTCATCCCTAATGATGCAAGCAAACAACACACACTAATAATTGTGCAAGTTACAAAATAATCCATCATAGCCTTCTCCTTTAATCTTGCTTTTTATTTTTCAATAACGATTGTAGGTACTCAATATCCTCGTCATTCAGCTTTTCTTCTTTAATAAAGTGGGCAATTAAGCTGCGAGAGTTACCTTTAAAAAAACGCTGCATGAAGCTAGGCATTGCTTGTGCTGAAAATGCGCTTTGAGTGATCACTGATTTAAATACAATCGCTCTCCCCTCTTGCCCGCAGCGAGCTATCGCTTGTTTTTGTTCTAACCTATCAACGATTGTTTTTACTGTGGTGTAAGCTACTTGCTTATCTTTTTTTGTATCAGCAAGTAGGGCTTTATGTAACTGGCTAGCAGTACAAGGCTCGTGCTGCCAAAGCAACTGCATTATGTCTAATTCAAATTCACTAAGTTTCATTTTAACCTCTATTACTACAACTGTAGTTTTCAACTATTACAAATGTAGTAATAAGCACTCAGTGTGTCAATATAAAAATTATATAATTTAAAATAAAAAATAAATTTAGAGGTGGTAAATACATAAGCGATAAGAGGCATAATTATCGAAGTGAGCATATATAATGAGATGTCATTTTTTGTATTTATCGCTTTAGTACTTTAGCATTCCTGCCGATAGCTAAATTGGTAACGAATAACATTATGGATAATTAACCGTGATACAGCTAAATAAACACTCAGCCTTTGACATTAAAATTACAGCCGAAAAAACAAATATTGCACAACAAACAAAAGAAACAACAAAAAATCAGGACAACGCTGATTATCAATTATCAGACAGAGAGCGTAATAAGCTCTCAGGAAAAGAGGCTGAGCAAAAAGCTGAAAAAACCACAAATTCAGAAATGCCTGAATATATTGCAAAAATGATAGAGCAACTTAAAGAGCTCAAGCAGCTGCTTGAAGAACAAAAAGAGCAACTCACTCAATTACAAGCTCAATCGGACCAAGAAGACGAGGCTATACAGGCACAAATTGAAGCACAAGCAAACATCGTTTCATCAACACAATCTCAGGTAATTGCGCTCGTGCAAGTGATCAGCCAAGCCATGAAGGATGCAGGTATTACAGACGCGGGGGCACTTGTAAGTGCCATTGTTTGAATTTTCAGAGCAAAGATTTCAATAATAAATAGCCTACCCTAGCGGTTAAAAAACTACGCTGTGCTTGCGTTCTCACTTTTCACCCAACAGTGCTTGCTGATAAATTTTATTAAACTCTTCAGCAGGTAAATCAGCCGCAAAGTGATATATAAGCGCTTTGTATTTATCGCTTTGAATTAATTTTGAGAGTGTATTATTAAAATCATGAACAAATTTTATATTTTCTTCACTACGCTCACACATTAAATGCCCAACAGTAAACGATGTATTTAATTTCAAATCAAAGGAGTGAATGTCTGCGTCTGTTATATCCTGCCAATACGTGACTACATCGCTGGGGTATTCAATAGACGCATCAAATTCTTGCAACTTAGCTAATTGTTGTAATCTAGAGAATATATTAGTGGGCGCTGGTTTTATTTTAGTTTTATCTACTTCTTCAAGTAGAGACATAATGTCTTCGGAGAATATTCTGAATTTTGATAATCCCAACCTTAATTCACTTTGAGACACTAACTCGTCTAAATTTTTCATATGCTTAAATTCAGTTAAATCAGTAGGAGAATAAAGTCGCGGAGCGAGATACAAAGAAAACGGCTTTGATATTAAATAGCGGTTTGCTCGTTCTGGGGTGTTAATTTTATTGGCATAACAATAATTAGTGCCAAATTGAACTTCATTATTTGTATTCGGCGCTTTTACAAACTCAACTCTGTAGTCTCGCATTTCAGTCAAAATTAATTTATAAAGCTGTGCGTCGAGTGATTTTTCTTCAGTAACTGAGTTCAGTCGCAGCAAAGACTCATCGTTACTACTCAATACGATTTTTATTTTACTTGCATCAAAGTCAGCAAACCGCGTATTGTCATAATCTGATTTATATAATTCCTGCAACCGTCCCGATGATTTTAATTTTGGCATGGTTTGGTCAAATTTTCGCGCCAAGGCTCTGCCCTTTTCATCGTTCGAAAAGGCTAAATAAATAGGCCTTGCAGGTACAAGCTCTACATAATTAAGCTTTGATTTATACTCTTTGGGAATGTTGTAGTCAAAATCAACGAAAGCATCTATACGTTTATTCAGTAGCAGAGCCACTGCGTTTTCAATAGTAGACACCGGGTAATAATCGTGTGGGTATTCAATAAACTTATCGAAATTATAGCCGTCGAGCCAGCTTAATACTTTGTTGTTAAAATCAGATAACTTATTAAAGTTATGAGTGGAATTTAAAAAATAGGCATTAATTGGATAATCATAATCTAAGTACCAATGAGGATAATAGGCTAAAGGAACATCTTCTTTAGCAACACCAATTACGAAGTCATACTGTTTTTGTTCAAATAAATTAGTAATTCGTTTGTAAGTACTAAAATCAAACTCGAGCTGTTCATCTGCATAAACTTCTTTGAGTAGATCAATATAAACGCCTGTTTCATCCGGATTGGTGTAATCAACCCAATGAGTTACGCCAACTTTTACACTCGCAAAAGCCGAGTTTATACAAACATAAGAAAAAACAAAAAACAGTAGTAAGTATCTAGCCAAGCGCATTCTCCCAATCACTTAGTTTAATATATGCACCACCAGCGTACTTTGCAAACTTAGGTGTTAGTTTGAGGCTCAAGGCTCAAGGCTCAAGGTTCAAGGTTCAAGGT
>NZ_PNDK01000078.1:0-1083 GCF_005887265.1 Pseudoalteromonas sp. S1608 | reverse complement strand
GCCTCTAGACGATGGGGACACAGAAAACTGCTACCCTAGGACAAACACTAAAAATTGGTGGAGCTATGCGGGATCGAACCGCAGACCTCTTCGCTGCCAGCGAAGCGCTCTCCCAGCTGAGCTATAGCCCCAACTTATTCAATACGCTCTGTGATAAACACGTCGTGTATCGCTTAGTGCGGGGCGCATTCTATGCACCCCCCAAAATAAAGTCAACAGTTTTTTGTGCGACATTATTTAAATGGTTTAATTTTCAACAAACTGGCTATCATACATGCTAAAAAGTAGATTTTCATACTACTTAGTAACAATGAGCTTCGTTAAGTGTGCCACATTTAAGTTTGAGTTGAGCATAACGACCCTATAATACTAAAAGTACCTATTCACATCGGACTAAAAAGGTATACATTTATATGCAAATTGAGTTATCACTGCTTTTCTCCTAAAACAGGCCTACTTCCATCATAGCCTAGCTGGATTTTATTAAATGCTAATTGTAAAGCTTAACTATGCTAAGCGATAAACAACTTGTTAATTTGAGTGGTTTAAGCAATTGAATAACATAGGCAGGATGATCTGCACTAAAAAGCTTTACTTTGATTTCTTGGTTGCAACCCTGGCTCGGCAAATCAATTACCACTAAATTGAATTAATTTTCATCCTTAAAAAGCAACAGAGCCCTATCAAGTGAATATGAATGTAGTTACATTAGCGCCCAGCCATGCATGCTTATTGTTCGTTTTATGTTACCTTGTTGATAAAGTGAACACCATTTGCATTGTATTGATTATAAAAGCTTCATTCAGCACATTTTTATCATTCAAGTGTTGACACATTTACAAGTCTATCTATAATAGCGCCCCACAACAACGCAGCAATGCGGTGTTGTTTATATGTGGGTGATTAGCTCAGTTGGGAGAGCATCGCCCTTACAAGGCGAGGGTCACTGGTTCAAGTCCAGTATCACCCACCACATTTTAATATGTCGTATCTAAGTTCTGTACAGGTTTATTAACCCAATCAGAAAAAGAGAGCATTATTTTACTTACAAGTAATTGCTATGTTCACTGGTTAAAGTCCAGT
>NZ_PNDK01000077.1:0-573 GCF_005887265.1 Pseudoalteromonas sp. S1608 | reverse complement strand
TTCTTTTTTATAGGAAACATCTTAAACCAAAACGCCATTTCAAAAACAAAGCCCGCAATAATAAAAATAAATAAGCCAGTAGTGCTACCATAAGAATAACAAGCAATAGCGGCAATAATTAATGCAGCTAAAATCAACCATTTTATAAATATATTCATCTCTAGTACCTTAGATTTAAATTAGTAGCTATCAATTATTTCTTGATTCTTTAATAAAGCGATATCTAAATTCAGATAAGTAACCGAGTATCATAACCAACATAGTAGAATTTAAATCGCCATTAATAAGTAGCGTCCATATATACTCTTTAGTATTAAAACTGATATATACACACATTATAAAAGCAACAATGCTACAAGCCTTAAACATCCATGAATATTCCCCAAAAAAAGAATCGAATACACTCTTATCTATTGGTTTACCTTCCATAATAACTCTCTGCTTTTTATAGCGTTTTTTATTGAGTTTGTTAATCGTAATACCTAGCTTATTACGTGTCTATTGTATTGTTTGATTAAATGTTACTAATTATTTCTAATGAGTTATTTATTATAAAATTACTAATACTTTCCT
>NZ_PNDK01000076.1:0-247 GCF_005887265.1 Pseudoalteromonas sp. S1608 | reverse complement strand
GAACGACAATGTATTGCTACCTTGTTGTTGTAAAAATCAGACTCATCGCTAAAGTCATAGAGCCGCTGAGCTTTGGCAGTATTATGTGTTTCCATGGCTTTTCCACCGCCATGATGCTCAAGCCATTCAAATACTTCAGCTTCTAAATACCATGCAAATGTAGGTGGAGTGTTAAACATACTGCCTTGTTTTGCTTCAAGGGCGTAATCCAAAATACCTGGCTTAGCTAGCCGTTCACGCTCAAGTA
>NZ_PNDK01000075.1:0-363 GCF_005887265.1 Pseudoalteromonas sp. S1608 | reverse complement strand
GCACTGAGAGAAGCGAATGAGGAGTAAATGAGAAAACACTAACGACTAGGCCTAGTTATTAATTAAAGTATTCTGTATTTGTCACTATCTCTAAAAGCGCAGCGTTTCTTAATCCTCCTTGCTCATGATTTGCTTAGATTTAATTGCACTGAGAGAAGCGAATGAGAAGTAAATGAGAAACCAAAGCCATTAACCTAAGTACTAATTATTTTGTCGCTACCTCTAAAAGCGCAGCGTCTCTTAGTCCTCTTTGTGTATGATTTACTTAAAGATCTTATTGCAATGAGAGAAGGGAATGAGTAGTAAATGAGAAACCAAAGCCAGTAAGCTTGCAAGTACATAATTAATAGCTACATACACAAG
>NZ_PNDK01000074.1:0-465 GCF_005887265.1 Pseudoalteromonas sp. S1608 | reverse complement strand
CAAATCCGGCTCCCGCAACCACTGAAATAAATTGTAAGAATGAATCGACACTCTATACGAGTGTTTTTTTATGCCTGAAATTCAGTGAAGTAAATAGCTCGTCGGTCTCAGCTCTTCATTAGAACGCAAAGGTCGTCGGTTCGCTCCTTACAAACTCTGGCTCCCGCAACCACTGAAATAATATGTTTTATTAAATCGACACGCTAAAGCGTGTTTTTTTATGCCTGAAATTCAGTGAAGTAAATAGCTCGTCGGTCTCAACTTTCCATTAGCCAGCAAAGGTCGTCTATTAAATTCCGGCTCCCGCAACCACTGAAGTAACATGTTTTATTAAATCGACACTCTATAAGAGTGTTTTTTTATGCCTAAAATTCATATTCCCTCACGCTATTTTTAACACGTATACCTGCTGTTCTTTTCTAATTCTACTTTTTGAAAGTGTTATTGCTGAATATTTAGTATGCT
>NZ_PNDK01000073.1:0-531 GCF_005887265.1 Pseudoalteromonas sp. S1608 | reverse complement strand
CCTTATTAATAAAAATTTGTAGTCGGCTATAATGTTGAGCGCAGCGAAAACAGCCAACTGTAAATTTTCCTGCTTGATTGCCTTGTATGTTTCTTAACACTTGTTTAGCTATTATTATTTAATTTAACTTCTTTTCGCATCAAGAAAAATATATAGCTATTTTGATCTTTTGAGTGCTCAGGAATACTCATACCCATCGTATTCGTTACTTCATTAAGTGTGCGTATTTCATCCCAGATATAATCATCAATTTTTTCTTCACCAACAAGTCCCTCGGTCTGTTTTATTTCAACTCGACATAGTGAGTATTTGCATTCATAAGATTCTATCCATGCTGATTTTTTGTGAAGAGAATCAGTGAAATCTAGTAATATTTCATTTTCTACAGCGAACTTCCAATCATGATCAATTTCTTGTTCTTCAAAAGCTAAATCAAACTCTTTGCTTGAACCAACTGTCATAGGTTCCGATTTAAAACCATCATCAATTGCAAAATAAGAGGTATCATTATCAGTTTCAGTTTCAGTTTCA
>NZ_PNDK01000072.1:0-476 GCF_005887265.1 Pseudoalteromonas sp. S1608 | reverse complement strand
GACGGGTTCACTATCGGAGAGTTGGGAGTATTTAGCCTTAGATGATGGGCCACCTATATTCAGTCAAAGTTTCACGTGCACCGACCTACTCGATTTCACTTAAAATGCGTTTTCATGTACGGGACTATCACCCTGTATCGTGGCACTTTCCAGAGCCTTCCATTAACACATAATAAGCTTAAGGGCTGTTCCGATTTCGCTCGCCGCTACTATCGGAATCTCGGTTGATTTCTTTTCCTACGGGTACTTAGATGTTTCAGTTCTCCGCGTTCGCCTCGTTAACCTATGTAATCAGTTAACGATACCTGCAAGCAGGTGGGTTTCCCCATTCGGAAATCCTAGTCTCAAGTGCTTTTTACTAGCTTGACTAGGCTTATCGCAAGTTAATACGTCCTTCATCGCCTCCAACTGCCAAGGCATCCACCGTGTACGCTTAGTCACTTAACCATACAACACAAACGGGTCATTCTTTCGTG
>NZ_PNDK01000071.1:0-267 GCF_005887265.1 Pseudoalteromonas sp. S1608 | reverse complement strand
CTGTGGATGAGCTAAGTGCACAATATCTTACGTAAGAAGTTAACTATCAATTATAAGCCCTCTAAATCGCGGGCTATTTTTGTGCAAACTATTTTACTTCTGTTTTTACTTAAACTAGCGGTTTAAACCATTTAATGCCGCAACTCGATATGCTTCTGCCATTGTTGGTTAGTAAAACGAAGTATTTACAAAGTAGTCGAAGGTAGAGCCCCCATTTTTTTGTTCCATTATAGCTTTGCCAATTTCAACAATCTCAGAACCACTCAC
>NZ_PNDK01000070.1:0-422 GCF_005887265.1 Pseudoalteromonas sp. S1608 | reverse complement strand
AAATTTACAGTTGGCTGTTTTCACTGCGTTCAACATTTTAGCCAACAATATTTTTCCGCTTAAGTTGGCGTTGGTATCAAATCAATATTAGGTTTACGAAGGAGCTATGATGAAAAAGGATGTTATTTTAGTAACTATAGGTATTGTTATCGCCTCTTTGTTTTTCTATATAAATGACTCTAACCAAGAGCCGCCCGCGCTTAATTCAATCGAACAAAAAATAGAACAGAACGAAGAGCTTTCTAATAGTGGTAGTACTAAACCAGAAAAAATGAAGCTAAATTCAAAAGTTTCATCCGAAGACATTAAAGGTAGAATCGATAAAACTGAACTCGATATAATTGAAATTGAAATTGAAATTGAAACTGAAACTGAAACTGAAACTGAAACTGATAATGATACCTCTTATTTTGCAATTGATG
>NZ_PNDK01000069.1:0-16932 GCF_005887265.1 Pseudoalteromonas sp. S1608 | reverse complement strand
CATCAGCTGCTTTTGCAGCAAGCGACTTTGATACGCTAGACGTTGACGGCAACGGCGCGATCAGTCAAAGCGAAGCATCAGTTGATGCAAAACTAATGAGCATGTTTTCAGAGCTTGATACAGACCAAAACGGTGAGCTATCAAAAGAAGAGTTCTCTAAAGCATAATCCTAAGCTATTAAACTTTGGGAGCTAAATCTCCCACATTATTTAAACGATTTTAAGGAATACTCATTATGAAAACATTACACAAAACGTTCGCACTTATCGCACTTGCTTCTTCATCAGCAGCTTTTGCTGCCAGCGATTTTGATACACTTGATACCGACGGTAACGGTGCTATTAGCCAAAGTGAAGCATCAGTTGATGCAAAGCTAATGAGCATGTTCTCAGAGCTTGATACAGACCAAAACGGTGAGCTATCAAAAGCAGAATTTTCTAAAGCATAAGCTAAGACTAGGCATATTCTGAGTTGCCAAAGACAACCTAAGTAGGCAAGGGAGCCTATGAAAAAGAATGACAAGGACGGTTATAGCCTGATATTTCCAATAGCACAAAGCATTACATTTTGAAGGATTAAATTATGAAAACATTACACAAAACATTCGCACTTATCGCGCTAGCTTCTTCATCAGCAGCCTTTGCCGCTAGCGACTTTGACACAATTGATGCCGACGGTAATGGGGTTATTAGTCAAAGCGAAGCTGCTGTAAATGCTGATTTAACGGCCGCATTTACTGAGCTTGATACTGACGGTAATGGTGAGCTTTCTAAAGCTGAGTTTGCAAACTTTTAATTTTTAACTTTTTTCATTGCACAGGGATCTCAGAAAAGGATTTCCCTCTTTAAGGAGACTTATTATGAAAGCATTAAACACAACACTTGCGATTTTAGTATTAGCGTCATCATCAGCGGCATACGCAGCAGTAGACTTTGCCTCTTTTGATAGCAATGGCGACGGTGTAATTAGTCAGCAGGAAGCTGCGTCTAATAAACAACTCATGAATATTTTTGATGACTTAGATACTGACGGAAATGGTGAACTTTCTAAAGAAGAGTTTGCAAGAGTACAATAAGTATTACCCCATCATACTCCACTAAAGCCGCTTAATAGTCAGCGGCTTTTTTGTGCTTGTTAGAGACTATATTTAAGTTGGAGAGAGAAGCTTCTTGGCTTGCCATAACGATATTGGTTATAGAACCCAATTTGACTGTAATAATGCTTATCAAATAAGTTATCGATATTTAGGCTAACAGATAATTGCTCATTCATTTGATAATTCGCCATTAGGCTGGCAATACCATAACTAGGCTGGTTTACCTCAACAGCACCATAAACAGGGTTGTTAACTTCATCATAGCTATTGCTTTGCCAGCGATAGCCACCACCTACTTTTAGATTGTCTAATGCACCTGAGAGTTGATAGCTAGTAAAAAGTTTAAATTGATCTTTTGGGTTGGTGGTATTTAATACCGTATTATCCGGTTTTTCGCCTTTACTATGGGTATAGCCAAAATAAGCGTTCCAGTTGTCGGTTAATTTTCCGTTGATTTCTAGCTCGTAGCCCTGAGTTAATGTGCCGTCAATGGGCTTGTAGATGGCCTGAAGTGTTTCTGCAATGGTATCTCCCGTGTACTCGCCTACATTATCTTGATAAATTTTAAATCCAGAAAGGGATATGTCTAAACGTTCATCAAGTACAGAAGCTTTTATGCCAAGTTCATAATTCTTACCTTCAATAGGGCTTAAATAATTTCCATTTTTATCAACTCGACTTTGTGGTGTAAAAATATCAGTGTAATTAGCATACAAAGCCCAACTCTGTGTTAGTTCATAAGTTGCTCCAAAATAATTAGTTAGTTCATCACTTATTTTATAATCATGCATGCGACCAAAATTATCTTGATTGGTTTGCCATTGATTTAACCGGCTTCCAACAATTAAAGACAAGGCATCGGTTATATTTAGTTGTGCAGCAACATAAAGTGCATCTTGTTTAGTTGTGCCATAAGAACCGTAAGCCGCTTCTGACTGCCAATTTGGTTTTGCAATGCTATAACTAGAGTCAGTGAAATCGCCGATAATATAGTCACTTTGTTGACTAGCATAATAAGGGGTCGAAAACTGTTGCTCTTGGGTATTATAACCAAATAGCAGTTGGTGACTTTGGCCCAGCCAATTAAACCGACCATTGAGTTCGACCTCATAGGTATCCTGCGTTCTGTTTGCATCAATATAGTTTATAGAACCGGGTTTCATTCCAGTGTTGTTTATAGGATCGGGCTCTCCTTTTACCCAAAACACATCATAGTCTAGGTCGTTATCACCATAGACATAATTAGCGGTTAGCTGCCAGTTAGCGTTAAAGTAATGCTCTATGCGAATAAACGCATTAAGTGCATCGGTTCGAGAAGAGGCCCAATCTTGAGCTGTTGAAGCACCTCTGTCATAAGCAGTGCGGGAGCCATCACTATAAAAAATAGGCAAACCACCTGACATTGTTCCTTTAGGGGTTGTCGATTGATTATCAACAGCAAGAGTCAATAAAGTACTGTTAGAAAGATCTGCCTCAATAATGCCATACAATGTTTGACTGGTTTGCGAAAAGCGATCTTGATATGAGTGTCTATCTTGATAAGCAACAACAGCCCGTCCTCTTATACTTTCACTATTATTTATGCTTCCTGACACATCCACCATCGCACGGTAGTTGTCCCATGAGCCAAATGAAGCAGTAAGATTTATTTGAGTGTTTGCAGTTGGACGTTTACGTATCAAATTAATTGCTGCCGAAGGGTTACCTGCGCCCAGCATTAGCCCCGTTGCCCCTCTAACTATTTCGATACGATCATAAATTGCGGTATCGGTTAGGTTATCTCCATAATTAAAGCGGGTGTCATAGGTGGTCGCTATGCCATCATAAAGTATGCTGGTGACACTAATACCTCGGGCTGAAATAGAAAACTTGCCATTATCTGCTTCTCGAGCATTTATGCCTGTCACACTGGTTATAGCTTCAATTGCGGTGTTTAGTTGTTGGTCTGCCATAAAATCGCTTGTTATCGCTATCGTTGATTGCGGTGTTTGCAAATGTGATAGCTCAAGACCTGTTGCAGAGCTCATGGAATTAACTTTATAGCCGTTCGCTTGCTCTCCAATAACGGTTAACTTTTCGATATCATCGCTAGTGTGAGCGAGCGTTTGAGTTGAAACTGCTGAAAGTAAAAGACCAACCAGAGTGTAATGAGTTACGGGAGAATTTTTCTTTGAGAGTAGGTGTATCATTTGAAATCCATTTTTATTTAAAAACGTGAAATTAACTTTTCACATCAGTAGATGTCGCTGCTTGATAATCGAGCAAGAAGAGACTAATGGATTTTTCTTTATTAGTAAACGCTTTTGATAATGATTTTCATTTAGATTTAAATGTTCTCCTTTTTACTTACAAGCATGTTGTGAATAAAAAGGAGGAATTACTTATAAAAAGATTGCGCTAACTTGGAATAACTTTTCAACCACGTTAATGTGCTTTTTATCAATTAAGAACATAATTACATGATCGCCTGATAGAATTATCGTGTCGTCGTGGGCAATTAGTACATCGTCATTACGTACAATTGCACCTATTGTGGTACCTGCTGGCAATTTAATATCTGCAATCGCGCGACCCACTACTTTAGATGTGTTTTCATCACCATGGGCAACTGCCTCTATGGCTTCTGCAGCCCCTTTACGCAGTGAATACACGTTTACAATGTCGCCTCGGCGCACGTGCGTAAGTAACGCAGAAATAGTCGCTTGTTGTGGTGAAATAGCAATATCTATTTCGCCGCCTTGTACTAAATCAACGTAAGCACCTCGTTGAATAAGCACCATGGTTTTTTGTGCCCCCATGCGTTTTGCGAGCATGGCCGACATAATATTCACTTCATCATCGTTAGTAACGGCAATAAAAACATCAACTTGTTCAATGTGTTCTTCTGAGAGCAGCTCTTGATCGGACGCATCACCACAAAATACCACGGTGTTGTCTAGCATTTCAGAGAGTTGCTCTGCGCGCTCTTTACTGCGTTCTAATAATTTAACGCTGTGGTTTCTTTCTAGTGAGCGAGCAAGGCCAGCACCAATGTTACCCCCACCGGCTATCATAATTTTTTTGTACGAGCGTTCCAGTTTTTGTAGCTCGTTCATTACCGCACGAATATGTTTGGTGGCGGCAATAAAAAATACTTCATCGTCGGCTTCTATTACGGTAGTACCCTGCGGTTTTATTGCCTTGCCTTGACGGTAAATAGCGGCTACCCGGGTTTCTACATTAGGAATATGTTGCTTAAGTGTAGATAGGGCATAGCCTACCAATAAACCGCCATAGTAGGCTTTTACAGCTACTAAAGAGAGCATGCCGTCGGCAAATTGTAGTACCTGTAATGCACCAGGGTAATCTATCAAACGGCGAATATATTTAGTAACGAGTGCTTCTGGGGCTATGTAATGATCGACCGGTAAATCATCATTATGAAAGAGTTTTTCACGGTATTTTAAATACTGCTCAGAGCGAATGCGGGCTATTTTGGTTGGCGTATTAAAAATACTGTAAGCAACTTGGCATGCCACCATGTTTACTTCATCTGAGCTGGTTACGGCGATAATCATATCGGCATCTTCAGCTCCCGCGCGACTCAACACATCAGGGTGGGCGCCGTGGCCTGCAACACCTTGTAAATCGTATTTATCTTGCAGTTCACGCAAGCGGTTACCGTCGATATCAACTACGGTTATTTCGTTTTGTTCACCCACTAAGTTTTCTGCGAGTGTGCCGCCAACTTGCCCAGCACCGAGTATGATTATTTTCATTATGTACCCGTATTATTAATACTAATTACATCAAAATAATAACTACCTCAAAAGCGAGGTAGTTAAATGTGTTGCGTGGCAATACTAGGCTTTTTTAACTAATTTAGCGTAGTAAAAACCGTCACTTTCACCTGGTAACAGCTGTAAGCCTGGTGTGGTTTTTGTGTCTTCGCTGTGCAGAGGGATATGCTCCACATCGTCGTTATTAGCTAAAAACTTAGCAACTTGTTGTTGGTTTTCTTGAGGAAGTACCGAGCAAGTTGCATACACTAATGTGCCGCCTGGTTTTAACAATGGCCAAATGCTATCGAGTATATCGCCTTGTAGGGTCGATAAGTCGTTAATGTCGGATGCGCGACGTAGCCATTTTATATCTGGATGACGACGAATTACGCCCGTTGCAGAGCAGGGTACATCTAACAAAATACGATCAAACTGATCTTCATCCCACCAAGTGTGAGGTTGCGATGCATCACCACATTGTAAGTCGGCGCCCAAACCAATTCGTTCTAAGTTTTGTTTAACACGTTCTAATCGTGTGGCATCACTATCAAGCGCGAGTACATCTGCATCGGCAAGCTCTAAAATATGGCAGGTTTTACCACCAGGCGCTGCACAGGCATCAAGTATTGCATCACCATTTTGTGGGTCTAGGTAGCGAGCTGCAAGCTGCGCTGCCGCATCTTGTACTGAACAAGCACCGGTATCAAACTCAGGAAGTGAAAACACATCGCGTGGTTTACTTAGTTTAATGCCATCAATAAAATCAGGGTTTAGAGTATGTTCAATATCGTTAGCGGTTAGCATTTCGCTATATTCTTGGGTGCTAAACTGCGATTGATTCACTCGCAGCCACATTGGCGCTTGCTGTTGGTTTGCTTCTAGAATGTCTTCCCAGTGATCTGGATAGGCTTCTTTTACTTGCTTTATAAACCAGTTTGGATGGTTGTATAAACATACCGGAATTTGTTTGGCTTTTTCTTCAAGCTCAACTTGCTGACGTTGAAAGCTTCGTAAAATGGCGTTAATAAGCCCTTTTAAGCCAAGAGCGCGCAATTGTTGTAACGCATTAACCGTTTCGCTAATTGCTGCATGCGGCGGTACACGCATGTGTTGTAGTTGGTAAATGCCCACATACAATAAAAACTGAAAAATACGACGTTTGCCTTTAAGCGGTTGCTCGACTAGATGCTGGCAATAATTTTCTAGGCTAGGTAAGTAACGTAATACTCCGTAGCAAATTTGCTGCAGTAAGGCTTTATCTTTAGGTGATAGGCCTTGGCTAGCGAAAGGAAGTTCTTGATTAAGCGATGCGCCTTTATCAACCACGTTATATAAAGTTTCAGCGGCTAGCGCTCTGACATTGCTTACATTACTCATTATTTTCGCCTAATACAGTGCCGGGTGTGACCCAATCGCTACGACCGTTTAAAAAATCATTAATTGCCATTGGCTTTTTGCCTTGTGGTTGTAATTCGCCAATAGATAAAGCGTGTTTACCACAAGCCACAACGATACCGTTTTTATCACTTGCTAAGACAGTGCCAGCTGCGCCTGATTGTTCAACCACACTTGCTTGGTATATTTTTACCGTATTACCACTCATTTGGGTAAAGCATACTGGCCATGGGTTAAAGGCACGAATGTTACGCTCGATTTGCTCGGCATCCATAGACCAATCAATGTTGGCTTCGTCTTTTGAGAGCTTTTTAGCGTAATTGGCATCGGTATCGTTTTGTGGTTCAGGCGTTATTTCCTCGTTGGCTAAACGATTTATGGTATCGATTAATGCATCAGGCCCGAGTTCAGCAAGCTTAGTGTATAAGCTGGCACTGGTTTCAGTATTATCAATAGGGCAGCGGCTAATATGCAGCATATCGCCGGTATCTAGCCCTTCATCCATTTGCATTATCGTTACACCAGTTTGCTGATCGCCTGCCCAAATAGCACGTTGAATAGGTGCGGCACCACGCCAGCGAGGTAAAATAGAACCATGCACATTTAAACACCCTAAACGCGGGGCATCTAAAATGGCTTTAGGTAAAATTAAACCGTAGGCAACCACAATCATAATATCGGCATTGAGGCTATTTAATTCCTCAAGTGCTTCATCTGTTTTGAGAGATTGCGGCTGAAAAACAGGGAGATCATGTTCTAGTGCAAGCGCTTTTACTTCACTGGCTTTTAGTTTTTTTCCGCGACCCGCTGGACGATCTGGTTGACTGTAAACGCCCACAATTTGGTGTTCACTATTGATGAGTGCTTGCAGATGGCGTGCAGCAAAGTCCGGCGTACCGGCAAATATAATGCGTAATGGTTGTGTCACTGAGTTTCCTAATTATTTACTAAGGTGCTTATTATTGCGCTGCAAACTTCGCTTCTTTTTCAAGCTTTTTACGGATGCGTTGGCGCTTTAATGGAGATAAATAATCAATAAATAATTTACCTTGAAGGTGATCAAGCTCATGCTGAATACAAATCGCTAATAATTCGTCGGCATCAAGAATAAACTCTTTACCTTCTTCGTTGAGTGCAGCCACGGTGACGGTTTCTGCGCGATCAACTTTTGCGTACGAGTGAGGAACTGATAAACAGCCTTCTTCGCTCACGGTAGAGCCATCTTTTTTGATAATTTGTGGATTGATAAGTACTAGCGGTTCATCGCGCTCTTCTGATACATCGATCACCACAATACGTTGATGAATATCAACTTGCGTAGCAGCAAGTCCAATACCATTTTCATCGTACATAGTTTCTAGCATATCTTTGACGATTTCACGTACTTGGTCGTCAACAACAGTTACTTCTTTTGCGATTGTACGTAAACGTTCATCTGGAAATCTTAAAACTTCTAACCTAGCCATAGTTACCTTTTACACTTATGCTTAAATTTAGGGTATCGTATGTTCTTATTTTAGCCATTCACGTTCCCCTTTAACAGGTTTTGATTAATAATAATGAAAAAACACTATGAGGAAGCTCAATGAAATCTCCATTCATTGCAATAATACTTGCATTAGGTGCTGCTTTTCCTGTTCTAGCAGATGTACTAACTATAAAAAAAGACGCTCCTAAACAATACGTTGTAAAAAAAGGTGACACGCTTTGGGATATCTCAGCGATATATTTAAACGAGCCGTGGCTTTGGCCTGAGTTATGGCAAATGAACCCGCAAATAGACAACCCTCATCTTATTTACCCGGGCGATGCGTTAGCATTAATTTACGATGCAGACGGTAATCCGCGTTTAGTGATTAATAAAGCGTATAGAAAGCTATCACCTATGGGGCGTATTACCCCTAAAGGGAAAGACGCTATCACCACGTTACCGCTTGAGTTGATTAAACCGTATTTGTCGTTTGAACAAGCGATAAACAGCGATACGATAAAAGAAAAACCCTACATTTTGGGTGCAAACGAAAATACCAAAACCCAAACAATCGATCATATTTTATATGTTAAAGGTAACTTAAAGCGCAATCAGGCTTATGCTATTTACCATGAAGGGGCGCCTTACACCGATCCTAAAACAGGTGAAAAGCTAGCGAGTAGAGCATCTTATGTGGGTATGGCTCGCGCCTTTAGAGCCGGTGATGCGGCTAATGGTGAACCTGCCTCAGTCAGAGTTGAATCAGTTAAGCGCGAAATCAAGCAAGGTGATTTTTTATTACCCGCGATGGAAGGACAGATGCTGCCGGTGTATTTTAATATGCATCGTCCTACCCAGCCGTTGCAGGGTCATGTAATTGCCTCTCCCCGTGAAGTGAGAGAATTTAGCACGATGGATGTGGTGGTGCTAAACTTAGGCTCTGAACAACAAGTTGAAGTAGGTCATGTAATTGATATTGAACGTCAATCACCTAAAGTAATTGATGGCGCTCGAGGTCCGCGTTATACAGAAGACTCAAGTCGTTTAGAAAAACTAGTATCCGCTACTAGCGAGTTGTTTGGCTCAGAGATCGACGAAGATAGTATTACGTGGAAAATGCCAGCAGAAAAAGTTGGTGAAATGATTATTTTTAAAGTGTATGACAAAGTTAGTTATGCACTCATCACTAAAAATCAGTACCCAATTCGCATTGGAGATTTAGCAGTTATTCATTAAGTAGCGAGTCGGTGTTCTAGGAGGGAACATGGAGCAATCGTGTGGCAAGTTAAATCATTGGCTTGCCTTTTACTTATGCAAGGGGTTAGGGATTAAAACGCTCTTAGCCCTGTCTAAACAATACAGCTTAGCATCGCTGTTTTCTTTATCGCACGCTGAACTAGTAAACATTGGCTTAACGGCTCACCAAGCTAGCAACTTACTTAACACGAACTGGCAGCAAGTTGCACATTATGAGCAGTTGATCAGCCAACAAAACATTATTGTTATTAGTATTTTTGATACCACCTACCCAGAATACCTCAAACAAATAGCTAGTGCGCCATTATTACTTTTTTGTAAAGGAGATATCAGCTTGCTGGCTTCGCCGCAAATAGCCATTGTTGGCAGCCGAAACGCAACGACTACGGGGCTTGAAATCGCTGCTGAGTTTGCGCATCAGCTAACGCTTGCTGGCATAACAGTAACCTCTGGTATGGCGCGTGGCATTGACGGCGCTGCCCATAAAGGGGCATTGGCAGGAAATGGTAAAACCATTGCAGTGCTAGGGACAGGCGTTGATATTTACTATCCTAAACGCCATAAGTTACTCACAGAGCAAGTATTAGCAACAGGCTTATTGGTTAGTGAGTTTTTGCCTGGTACGGCTGCCAATGCGCACAACTTTCCACGGCGTAATCGTATTATTTCAGGGCTCTCTTTAGGCGTTTTAATTGTTGAAGCCGAAATTAAAAGCGGCTCATTAATTACGGTACGTTACGCGCTTGAACAAAATAAAGAAGTTTTTGCGGTACCCGGTTCAATTAAAAATCCGCTTGCACAAGCTAGCCACTTTTTAATTAAGCAAGGTGCTAAGCTGGTTGAGAACGTCGCAGATATCCTTGATGAGATGAACTTTTCATACCCTTCTGGTCTAAACTATAAAGAGTTAACTGATGCTGTAACCTCAGATTGCGAGGTACTTAATAGTATTGGGTTTGAGGTGACCAGTGTGGACGATATTATGCGTCGAGTGCAGTGGCCAATTGATAAAGTACAAGCGCGATTGCTTGATTTAGAGTTAGACGATCAAATTGAGCGAGTATTAGACGGCTATATTAAATTAAGCGCTGGAGGATAATATGTTTGATATTCTTATGTATTTATTTGAAAACTATGTTCACAGCGAAAGCGATGTTTTTGTTGAGCAAAGTAAGCTTACTGATGAGCTACTGCGCGCTGGGTTTAACAAGCCGGAAATAAACAAAGCTATTGACTGGTTAGATCAACTTGCCGCATTACAATATAGTAATGAGTCGCCTTATTTATTAGCCACTGAGCAGCATGCAGTGCGAATCTTTACCGATAGCGAGTGTCGAGTTCTTGATACCGAATGCCGTGGCTTTTTAATGTTTGTTGAACAAACCGGCGTTATTAATAGCACCACTCGTGAAATGGTGATGGATCGTTTGGCGGCGCTTGATAATTCAGCCATTACTTTAGAAGATTTAAAATGGTTAATTTTGATGGTGTTATTTAATGCCCCTGATTCTCAGCAGGCGTATGAGCAAATGGAAGATCTTATTTTTGATGAGCCTAGCGAAGTGTTACATTAACCATTATTGGGTGTTTTATTATTTTCAGCGTTAACAAACAGACTGCCATAGCTTGTATCTTTAAGGGTTTTGGGTATATTAGGCGAAAATTCACCAACCACTAGGATTTACATGAGTAAAATCGATCATTCACTTTTCTCGGCCAATAAACACGCCCTAGAAAAAGAATATGAGATATGCCCGCAATGTGGTTCAGAACTTGTGATTCGTAATAGTAAGTCGGGGCCTTTTTTAGGCTGCGCTAGTTACCCAAAGTGCGATTTTATTCGCCCGCTTGCCCATCATGATAGCAATGAAATAAAAGTACTTGAGGACAGCGAGTGTCCAGCGTGCAGCAAGCCGCTGGTGGTGAAAAATGGCCGCTACGGTATGTTTATTGGCTGTACCGGTTATCCTGAATGTCACTATATTGCCAGTGACGATGATGACACCCCAAGTGAAGAACCTGTGGTTGGTTGCCCTAAATGTAAAAAGGGGCATTTAGTTTCACGCAGTAATAAGTTTGGTAAAGTATTCTATTCCTGCGACTGTTACCCAAACTGTAAATATACGCTTAATCATAAACCTGTAGCTCAAGCGTGTCCTGTATGTGACTGGCCAGTTGTTACTGAGAAAAAAGCCGCGAGTGGTGTTGTGTTACAATGCCCACAAAAAAGCTGTATGCATAAGTTTGCTGCCACTGAATAACGTAAATATCTCTGGAGACAATTTTGTCTGACCTTTCTTCTTTATCTGCTGCAATAACAAGCTTAGAACAAGGCGATGTTATTTTATACCCAACTGAAGCTGTTTATGGCTTAGGTTGCGATCCTGACAATCAACAGGCGGTGGAACGTTTACTTGATATTAAACAACGCCCAGTTGAAAAAGGGCTTATTTTAATTGCTGACAATTACGGGCAATTATTAAAGTACGTGGATGACGCTAAGTTGCCCATGGACAAACGCGCTGATATTTTTTCAAGTTGGCCTGGTGCTATTACTTGGGTCATGCCTGCTGCTAAAACCACGCCGAAGTGGTTAACAGGGCAATTTGATACTATTGCAGTGAGAGTAACTAACCATCCTACAGTTAAACGTTTATGCCAAGAGTTTGGTAAACCATTGGTATCAACAAGTGCAAATTTAACTGGTCAAGCAACGGTAACAAGTATTGTTGAGGCGCAGCAGCAGTTTGCAGATCAGGTTAGTTTTTATGTTGATGAACCATTAGGTGGTAATACACAACCAAGCACCATTAAAGATGCCACAACAGGCAATATATTCAGAGGTTAACTATGCAAAGCGAATTATTAAAACAAGTAAAAGCCTACTTTATGGCTTTGCAAGATACCATTTGCCAAGGCTTAGAAGCAGCAGATGGGAAAGCACAATTTGTTGAAGACAGCTGGCAGCGAGAAGAGGGCGGCGGTGGTCGTACTCGCGTTATCACCAATGGTAATGTGATTGAGCAAGGCGGAGTTAATTACTCTCATGTATTTGGTGCCTCTATGCCGGGCTCTGCGACTGCACATAGGCCTGAACTTGCAGGACGTAGTTTTCATGCGTGTGGTGTATCGTTAGTGATTCATCCTAAAAACCCACATATACCAACAAGCCATGCCAATGTACGCTTTTTTATTGCCGAAAAAGAAGGTGAAGAACCGATTTGGTGGTTTGGTGGTGGTTTTGATTTAACCCCGTTTTACCCTGTACTTGAAGATGTAGTGCATTGGCACCAAGTTGCGCACGATGTGTGTCAGCCATTTGGCGATGATGTTTATCCAAAATATAAAAAATGGTGTGACGAATACTTTTATTTAAAACATCGTGATGAAACCCGCGGCGTAGGCGGCTTATTTTTTGACGATTTAAATGAGTTAGGTTTTGAGCAAAGCTTTGCATTTATGCAATCGGTGGGTAATGGCTTTTTAGATGCTTACGTTCCTATTATTGAACGTCGTAAAAACGATGAGTACACCGAGCAGCAGCGCGACTTCCAATTATACCGCCGTGGTCGTTATGTTGAGTTTAATTTAGTCTGGGACCGTGGCACATTGTTTGGTTTACAAAGCGGTGGCCGTACGGAATCTATTTTAATGTCGATGCCACCTTTAGCCCGTTGGGAGTATAACTATACCCCAGCCGAAGACAGCGCAGAGGCATTACTATATAAAGATTTCTTAAAGCCTCGAGATTGGTTAGCACTGGGCTAAGAATGATATGCCAGTCAATAAGCTACTTATTGACTGGCTTTTAAAATTATTGTTTAAGTTTAAAACTGCGTACCTGCTCATCTAACGAACGAGCTAAATTGAGTAACTCTTCACTGACTTTTTGATTTTCATCGGCATCCACTAATGATTGCTCGGCGTTATCGCTAATACCAACAACACTTATATTTATTTCTTCAGCAGCTTGGTTTTGTTGCTCTGTTGCATCGGCTATTTGTATATTGAGCTCATTTATTTCATTCATTTGCCCTGAAATATCTTTTAAAGCTTGTGCAACTTGCTGTACTTGTTGCGCTCTTTCGTCTGCCTCTGCACAGGACTCCCCCATGGTTTTAACGGTTTGCGCGGCTTCTGACTGCAGCTTATCAATTGTGCGACGTATTTCATCAGTAGATGCATGAGTTCGAGTTGCTAAAGTACGTACTTCATCAGCAACAACGGCAAAGCCTCGGCCAGCTTCACCTGCACGGGCAGCTTCAATGGCAGCATTAAGCGCTAATAAATTTGTTTGCTCGGCGATACTGCTGATCACCTCAAGTACTTTTCCCACTTCAAGCGTTTGCTCTTGTAGTTGTCTCACTTGATCTGCCGCTTGGCGTACATCTTCTGCTAACTGATTGATACTGAGTTCGGTTTGCTCAGCAACCTGCATGCTTTGTTGTGCTAGTTCATTACTGTTCTCAGATTTTTCTTGAGCAAAATGAGTGGTGTTTCTTACTTCATTGGATGAGCATTCTAGTTCATTAATTGCTGCGGCCACCGAATCGGTACTTTTCTTTTGTTCTAAAATAGCGCGCTCAGTGGTATCGGCCGAGGTATAAATTTTCTCTGCTGAATGAATAAGTACTTTTGAAGAGTGAGATACCTGAGCAATATTATCTTTAAACGTAGCAATCATTTGGTTAAAGCTAGTGGCAAGCCAGCCGAGTTCATCTTCGGCGTTATCTTCAATGCGTAAGGTTAAATCTTTATTGGTAGTGGCTAAGTGCATTGCATGGCCGAGCTTTTTAAGGCGCACTATAAATATTTTTCTAAACACTATACCTAGCAGCACAAAGGCAATAATAAAAATAGTAGAAAGTAGGCTGGTGGTTACTAAGGTGTTGTAAGTTACCTCATTATCAATATCAGCTAAGGAATAACTAATTTTTACCACGCCTAGTACATCGCCTTCTTGCGCTTGGTGGCAGCCTAAACAGTTAGTACCTTTATAATCAGTGCTAGCATACATAGGACGTAGGTAGGTCATACTGCGGCTATCGGTGTTTTGCTCTATAAATAAGCTTTCTTTACCCTTTAGTGCTTCGCGTTCGTTGTTATTACTTGCTGTTTGGTTTTTATTTCCGGAACCATACAGATTATTAACTATATCGGAGCGAATAATATGAGCATCTTCTATATTAGGATGTTTGCGTAACTTTTGGCTCAATAATTCTCGATTAGCCATAGTACCGGTTAGCATCATGGTGTTTATTGAATCAAAATAATTATCGGCAAGCAGCTTAATGTTTTCTGCCACCGTATCCTGGGCGAGCGTGCGCTGCTGGCTAGCACTACTAAAAATACTGGCTATTAATACAATAACGCCAGTTAGAGCTAATAAAGCATAAATTTTATGTTGGATTGATTTCACACGCGCCACGCTTTTCTAATTATTTGATAGGGTATTATCTATATTTTAGAAAAGCGGATTTTGACTTAGCGCAAATAATCCCCAATTAAAGAACGAGGTAGGTTAATGCTGGTTAATCATATGGCTGGCAAGCTGGGCCAGTGATTGACGTAAGCCTTCGCGTAACACAGGGTTATCTATTTCTATATCTAAGGTCTTATTCATGCAATACATCCACTGATCACGTAAGTCTTGATCAATAGGGAACGGCATATGACGTTTACGCAGCATCGGATGGCCATGCTTTTCAACAAATAGGTCAGGCCCACCAAGCCAACCGGATAAAAACTCAAAAAATACTTGGCGAATTCTGTCTAATGGTTGAGGATGCATATCATATAACGGTTTAGCGTATTCATCACTGGCCATTATATCGTAGAATCTATTAGCAATTGCACGCGTGGGGGCTTCTCCACCAATGATTTCATACGGGGTTTTATCTGGCGTAGGTGCTTGCGTAGTTGTAGACGGCTTTGATCTTGAAAAGAGTCTTTTAATCATAAATTTATCATCGTTAATAGGCAGTACTAAAACTGCGAAGAGGTTGTTTAAAATGGACAAATATGCGGTTTTTGGAAATCCAATCAAACATTCAAAATCTCCCATTATTCATCAGCAGTTTGCAAAATCATTGGGAGAGCAAATCGACTATCGCGCAATATTAGCACCTATCGATGAATTTGAAAAAACAGTCGCTGCTTTTTTTGAGCAAGGAGGAAAAGGCGCCAATGTCACTGTTCCTTTTAAAGAGCAGGCTTTTGCTTTAGCCGATGAACTCACCCCAGTTGCTAAACTGGCAGGCGCAGTGAACACCCTTAAAAAGCGCGATGATGGCAGTTTACTCGGTGATAACACTGATGGCACTGGTTTTGTTAACGACTTACTGACCAATAAAATAACGATAACAGGTAAACGCCTGTTGATCATTGGTGCGGGTGGCGCTGCTCGAGGAGTGATCTTACCTTTACTAGAGCAAAATCCCGCAGAGATAGTTATTGTTAATCGCACAGTACACAAAGCCCAAACATTGGCAAAGCTCTTTACTGGGCATGGCAATGTTTCGGGGTATGGTTTTGACGACCTTCCTTTTACTGATTATCATTTAGTTATTAACTCAACCTCGAGCAGCATGAATAACGAATTACCTGCGTTAAGCGAAAAGCACTTAAGCACATGTGAAATGGCTTATGATATGTTTTACGCCACGCATAATACGCTATTCATGAATTGGGTCAGCGAACACAATAAAGCAGCTAAGCTATTAGATGGCAGTGGTATGCTAGTAGGGCAAGCCGCACAAGCTTATTATGTATGGCGAAATAAAATGCCTGAGATTGTTCCTGTTATTACTGCACTAAAGCAGGGAGTGCTTAAATGAATCAAGCAATACAGTTTATAGATCGACTCGAATTTAGAGAGCCAACTCATCAATTAGTTTTTTTTGCACAAGTAAATGGCATGCTAGTTGAGTGTGTGATTGCTGTCAGTAGTTTAAATTTAGCCGATGAGAGTCATGCAACGCGTTATTTTGAGCAATACCGTTTTGATTATGAAGAACGTGCCGAGCAGCTTATTGAAGATGAATGCTATAACTCGGCAGGTCAAATAGAAGTGAGTTTAGTTAGTTAAATTAACTAGCGTCTTCAGCTAAGTATTCATCTTTAAGCTGCACGTAATTATCAGCAGACACTTTTAAAAAGCTCAGCTCTTGCTCTGTTAATGGGCGAGCTTGTTTTGCTGGGCTACCTACATATAAAAAACCAGACTCTAAACGCTTATTAGGGGGTACTAAAGCACCGCCACCAATAATAACCTCATCTTCTACAATCACATTATCCATAATAATAGCGCCCATACCCACGAGTATACGATTACCTAATACGCAGCCATGTAGCATTACCTTATGACCAACGGTTACATCATCACCAATAATAAGTGGGTAGCCGTCTGGATTATTCTTTGTTGCTCTTGATAAGTGTAAAACGCTGCCATCTTGTATATTAGTACGCTGACCAATACGAATATGGTTAACATCACCGCGGGCAGCAACTAACGGCCATACACTGCTATCATCACCTATAGTGATATCACCGACTAATACAGACGACTCGTCTACATAAACAGATTCATTAAACGCAGGAGTGATTCCTTTATAAGAACGTATTGCCATACATGCACCTTTAAATTAAACATATTAAGAGTATTAGTGTAACAGTAGCGCTTATTTTAGTGCCAGCAAAGCCTATATTGATTATAAAACTACCAGTTTCACCTGCTTTCGCTCAGATACTAACCGAACAGTGTGTTTTTTTAGTTTTTCTTTAAAAAAGTACTTGCGTAAAAATCTGTTCTCCCTATAATGCGACCCCACTGAGACGGGGAACGCCAACGCATAGCGAGGCACGAACTACTCAGAGAGTTAAATAAAACTTAAGTTTAAATCATCGTAAGAAAGTTTCAAATTAAGTGTTGACTCGAAATATATAGGTGGTAT
>NZ_PNDK01000007.1:0-109085 GCF_005887265.1 Pseudoalteromonas sp. S1608 | reverse complement strand
GCCGCGGCTGGTTTTTTTATAAATGGATTAAAAATCCATTATTCGCAAGTTTGCTTTATAGCTGCCATGCTCAAGCCTACTAAGTGAGTAATAGTGCCCGTACTGCCCCTCATCCATATTCTCAATAGTTTGGTTACTCAATAACGAAGCTAATTGCGGCGTGGTGTTACTATGCCCTATAACCACCACAACACCACTTTGAGCTAACAACTGATTTTTCAATGTCGTTAAATCAGCAGCATTATAAGTAGTAACTTTAATATTAAAATACCTAGCTAAAGGCGCTGCAGTGCTTAATGTGCGGTTATAATTACTACTGTATAACGTAATGTGTGGATGGGTTTTAACTAGCGAAACCAAATGCTCAGCACGTGCTTGCCCTTGCTCTGTTAAAAATGGATTATTGCCTGTTTGCTTTTCACTATGGCGAAACAAATAAAGCTGTTCAGGCTCAGCAAAAGCAGGATTGCATAGAATTAATAGTAATGCTATCGATGCTGATTTTATCAATACACTCATTGTTTTTTGCCTCGTTTGTATGCCAATAAACGGTCTATGAATTCAGTAGTAAGCTCATTAATGAGCCCTGTTTCTGCATTTAAAATCAAACTAAAGCCTACATTTAAGTGCGGAAAAACCACTAAGTCACTGCGGTAGCCTTGCACCCAACCACTGTGATAATAAAGCGTTTCATCATCATAGTCATACACACGCCAGCCTAGCCCATAGTAGGCTTCGTTCATGTGCTCTCGCCATACTCGTCTGTAGCGTTCTTTTTTAGTATGAGTATAAGGGCGTGTTTGTGTGGCCAATGTATCTAAGGATAATACCGATGGATATTGCCCTAATTGCGCATTTAACCAAATAGCCATATCTGACGCACTGGCGTTTACCCCTGCCGCGGGTGCAACTTTATAATAATTCTTTTTTAAGCGGGCGCTATACCAACGTTTTTTGCCACGCACGTGAGGGTGTGCATAGTTATTATCCTGCACCATGGCATCGTAACCCAAACTAGCATCATTCATTTCTAGGGGAGTAAAAAACGCCTCATTAAGCCACTGGGTATAGGTTTTGTTGGTACTTTTTAAAATTACGTCGTCTATTAAGCTAAACATTACATTTTGATAGCCATAGCAATCACCAGGGTCACAAATGGGTTTAACACTCAATAGTTTTTCAACAATGTCCTTATAACCCATCCGCGATTCGATTAAATTATCGTAAGCGTTAGGCACTAGCCCACTAGAATGGCTTAAAATATGAAAAACTTTTAAATCATCTTTATAGTCAGTTTGCTTAAAATCCGGTAAATAATAACTAACAGGTAAATAAAGGTTGAGCCGCTGTTCATTTGCGAGTTTAGCCGCTAACGACCCTGCAAATGTTTTCGATACGGAGGCTAAACGAAATCGAGTGTGCGGGTTAATTTTTTGCCCACCGCGCACCTTTGTATTGCCCATAGTATGGATGTAGTCACGTGCTTGTGAGTTGACAATGGATAGCGCCCCTCCTGGGATTTTTTTTATTTTTAGTTTTTTTTCTGTATAGCGTCCATAACTTTTAACAAATGCTTCCCAATCAGGATCTGTGCTTGCGCTCGCCTGTAAATGCGTCCCGATAAGGAGCACGGCAAAAAAGTAAAAGGGTAAGGTGTTAAAATACTTCATTCTTAGCTAATTTTTCTTTTTTAGTCATAATCAACCGTTATAATATCATGAACTTTTACTCGGACTAACGTACAATATGTTCGATTAATGGCTTTTGAGTGGATGTAAAATATTTATGCGTTTTTTAGTTGTATCACTTTTTATAATATCAGCGTCAGGTTGTGCTGTCGTTAAACAACCCGCAGAGCCTTTAGCAATGCCTGCAAAGCCTATGCTTAAGAGCCAAACTTATCAGTTAAAATATGAAACTGAGCATGCTTCACCAAAAGTGAAGTCGGTACAATTACCTGCCCACAACGTGAAAAAAAATCAAACTGTTAGAGTAATCGTAGACCGTGCAAGTGTTACCGACACTTTGGTCTCTCAAATAAGCCAAGCCTTGATTGATAAACAGCTTAAGGTGACCACTAGCGAGAATAGCGATTACACGTTAGCAATTCATCAAGTTGATCTGGAATTTATAGATGACGCCAAGTACACCCTAGCACAACCAGAAAAGCCATATTCACTGTTTTCAAAAGTAGCGCAGCAATTTCCGTCCCAACAATGCGCCAATATATTAGCCCAAGTTAGTATGCGACTTACTCACAAAGCATCGGGCGATGTGGTGTGGTTTGCTAAATCATCAATTGACAGTGCAAGCTTTCATCGTGAACCTTTAGTTTATAGCTTTAGCGAAGAAAAGAAGATCACTAATGAGCTAGAAGTTGTTGCATTTATACACAAGCACAACACCGAACAGGCTCGTCTTAAACGAGCTGAGCTTAATAATGAAGTAACGGCCCCTGCTTATAAAACCATTACAAAACTGAGTCGTTTAACTAAATTAAATGGGCCATGTACACGCACTGAAATAAGTGCTCTCACACCTATGATGCAATTTTACTTAAGCAGTATTCTTATTGATAAAATTAAAGTTCAGTAGTTGTTAGGACGACCGCTACATTTTTTTACAGATTTAGCTAAGAGTTTGACAATATACTAGCCTCTTTAGCAAACTCTAATTAAGGTTCCAAGGATGACGTATACTTCTCTTAAACAGTCTTTTGGTTGTGCGGCCTTATTAGTTGCCGCTATTTTTAGTGCCCAAAGCAGCGCCAGTAATCGTTACTATGCCGATAACACTTTGGAACCCACAACTGGTTTTGCCTGGGATTGGAGCGCTGGCGCAGGTTATTACATTGAAGACTCTTATTTAGTTGGCATGAACTCCTATGATGTTGGTGCAGAACTAGATTTGAGTATTGCAGTTTCTTACGATAATTTTTATCTAGATTTTGACCATAATCAGCTCAGCGGTGGACTTGTTTTAGGCTATAGCTTAATTAACAAATATGATTGGGGTCTTGATTTATTAGGCACCAACATTCAAGCAGGTTTTGATGAACAAGGTTTAGGCTTTTATAACGACGGAATAATTGATCCACTGCGTGGTATAAAAAAGCGTAACTATGATTTTGACACCGGCCTTCGATTAACACGCCGATTTGAAAACTCACAAATTTCATTTGAATATTTACATGATATAAGCGGTGCTCATAATGGTTGGGTTGCCAATGTGTTTTTCAGCCATATTCAACCTTGGCGCAATTGGGAGTTTCGCTCCGGTATTGGCTTAAGTGCCTACTCTGCTGATTTTACAAACTATTACTTTGGTATTGATAGCGATGAAGCAAACGCAGCACGCCCTATTTATAGTACCGATGCCAGTACCAGTATTATGTTTGAATTTCATGCTGAATATCCCATCAATCAAGATTGGGTATTTTTAGCAGGCTGGTTAACCACATGGTTTTCAAAAGAAATTGATGACAGCCCAATTATTTCCCAAGGATATCAACACAAAGCCAAGGTAGGCCTGCGTTATGTACTTTAGATTTTTTTACTGTTTGTTGTTTACATATTCGGGCTCTTTGCTTGCAGCCACTACACAACCACCCAGTGAACTTACTGCCGTTCCCGATACCTGTGTAGCCTTACGTGAAGGGCGTCAATGTTATGCCGATGTTGTCTTATCGTGGCAGCAACCAGAGGTAGGAAATTATTGTTTACGCGATGCGACCTCAAAATACATTATGCAGTGCTGGCTTAAACAGCGACAAGGCTCACTTAATTACGCCTTTGATTCAACCCAGAGCATTTCATTTGAGCTGTTTGATAGTAATACATCGCAAGTGATTGCTGTAAGCGAAGTTAAACTACAATGGGTGTATCAAAATAGACAAAAAAAGCGGCGTTGGCGGTTATTTTAGCCACACACTATAAACATCATTCAGGTATACGAAAAAAGCTTATGGATAATTACGGTACTATTTTACTGGTTGAAGATGATATCTCTCTTGCACAATGGGTAACTGAGTATTTAACTGAGCAAGGTTATATTGTGCATGTATGTCATCGCGGTGATGAAGTTATAAGCCAAGTAAAGCATTTAAACCCACAACTTATTTTACTCGATATTATGTTACCAGGTCTTGATGGTATTAGTGTATGCCGTGAGTTACGCAGCTTTTATCAAGCTCCTATAATTATGCTCACCGCACGAGATGAAGAAATGGATGAGGTCATTGGGCTTGAAGTCGGTGCCACAGATTACATTATAAAACCTGTTCGCCCTCGTGCACTGCTTGCTCGTATTAAGTCGGCTTTACGCTATAGCAGTGACACGCCTAAAACTGATGCTCAAGAGAGCATGATCAATATTGGTCAATTAAGTATTAATACCGAATCTCGTAACGTTACACTCAACCAGCAAGATGTGAATATTTCAAGCGCAGAGTATTTATTACTGCATTATTTAGCGAGCAACGCTGGGCAGGTTGTATCACGTGATGCGGTGTTTAAAGCAACCAAAGGTAGAGAGTATGACGGCCTAGATAGAAGCGTTGATGTACTTATTTCTGCTTTGCGTAAAAAGTTTAATGATGATCCGCAAAAACCAGAAAAAATAAAAACTATTTGGGGGCGTGGTTATTTGTTTGTGACTACAGCGTGGTAAGTTTTAATGCCTGAGCGCTTAAAATAATAAGCGCGACAATAATAAAAGTCACTTCAATACACCCAGCCTATTATGGAATAGCATCAATGAAAAAGTTTTATATTTCACTACTAGGCAGTGCGCTGCTTTCAATTATTGTTTTAGGTTGGCTTATTGATGCATTTAGCCAACAAGCACATGCACCTTTGGATGAGTTTAGCGTTCAAAGCCAGATTATTGTCGGGTTAAGTAAACAGCTCACAGCTATAAAGCCACAGGCACGACCAGAACAGGTAACTAAGTTAGCCAAAGATTTTAACCTGACTCTTAACTACAAATTAAATCAGTCGCTAGCATTACCATCAGCGCTATTAGATAAAATGCAAACTCAAGGCGGGTTAATACTCGAGGACGAGCAAGGCTTTTACATGCTCTACACTAATGATGCATTAAGCCCTTACCATTTAACCATGCGTTTAGATAAGCCTTATGAGAACATACAGCGAAACGACATAATTTTAACTTTGTTATTTTATACTGGCTTATGTGTTTTTATGGGTTTTATTATTACTCCTTTAGCAAAACGTCTTACAGTATTAAATGATGCGGCAAAACAGTTCGCATCCGGTAATGTTAAAGCCCGAATTAAGCCCTCTCGCTTTACCTATATAAAAGATGTGGAACTGACCTTTAACCGCATGGCAAGTCAAATTGAAAAGTTAGTTGCTGAAAATAAACTGATGGCCTCAAGCCTATCTCATGATATAAGAACCCCAATAGCATGCTTACGCTTTGGTGTTGACGCTGCACTTGATAGCCAGGATGAGAGCAAAATAAAGCACTACCTAACCCGTATGGAAACCGATTTGGATCATATGGAGTCAATGTTAAAAAGCTACTTAGCATTTGCTACTTTAGAACAAAATGCCAATAAACTTACTTACTCATCAGCAAATCTTAAACAATATCTAAGTGATATTGTGCTGCAGCTTGAACCAAGAATAACCGCACGTTCGCTTAATATTTCTTTAGAATGTGATGATCATACTATTTTTGCTGACTTACATTGGCTAGCAAGAGCGATCGCTAACTTAATTAATAATGCCTGCGATTTTGCACATCATCACATTAAAGTAACCGCCTCGCTACAAGAGCACACTCTAGTCATCAGCATTGCCGATGATGGCCCAGGAATAGCTCAAGAAAACAATCAAAAAGTATTTAGCCCGTTCTTCCGTGAGCGCAGCCACCGTAATCGCAGTGACAACAGTTACGGGTTAGGATTGGCTATCGTTACCAAAGTAGCCGATTGGCATCATGGCTCAATAGAAGTGAGTAAAAGTGAGCAACTTGGTGGGGCCTGCTTTACACTTACGATTGCGCGGTTTAGATATTAATCAAACAAGTATCATCCGCTCTAACTAACGCAATATAATTAAAGAAATCGTGCTATTTATAATCAAAAAATGCACGTGTTATTTATATCTGAAAATAAAACGCAATAATTGTGCGACTAAGTCAAATAAGCACTTTTTATTTTTTTACAATTCCAGTAGATTGTCACGGCGTCGAAAAAATAGAGAAGCAAAATAATATGAGTGCAGTAAGAGGTGAGTTTAGCTCCCGCTTTGGTTTTATAATGGCTGCGGCAGGATCTGCTGTTGGGCTTGGTAATATTTGGGGTTTCCCGACACAAACAGCAAGTAATGGCGGGGCTGCCTTTTTAGTCGCGTACTTAGTACTGGCCTTCTTTTTAGCCTATCCTGCTTTAATGGCAGAGCTGATGATAGGTCGTCATGGACAAGCTAATGCGGTTTCTTCACTAACTAAATTAACCACTAAACCTTGGCAAAAGCAGTTTGCCTTTGCTGTTGGCTTTGGCGGGATTTTATGTGCTGGCTTTATACTAAGCTTTTATGCGATTGTTGCTGGTTGGATGTTAAGTGCAACTTTAGAGCCGGTTACTACTCTCATAGGCGCAGATGCGGCATCTTCGTGGTTAAGTGAACAGTCACTTACACGTAACATTCTTTTTACTGTGGTATTTATTATTTTAACCGTTGCTATTATCAGCCGCGGTGTTGAAAATGGTATTGAAAAATGGTCAAAACGTTTAATGCCTGCTTTGCTCGGTATTTTGTTTGCCTTAATTGCCTATGTAATGACTCAAGAAGGCGCTGTTGAGGGATTAAAAGCTTACCTAGTCCCTGACTTTTCTTCTATTTTTGATCCCACCTTATTAGTCAGTGCACTAGGACAGGCCTTCTTCTCATTGTCACTGGGCACCAGTGTAATGATTATCTATGGCTCATATATCAGTAAAAAAGAAAACCTCGTCTCTTTGGGGGCTTATGTTACGCTTATTGATGTATTCATCGCATTTGTAGCAGGCTTACTAATTATCCCCGCGATGTATGTTGCACAAGCCCAAGGTGTTGAAATATTCTCGTCAACAACAGGTAAACTACTTTCAGAAGACACCTTAGTATTTCAGGTTTTACCCGCCTTATTTGATGGCATGGGTGGTGTGGGTTTATTTGTTGGTTTTGCTTTTTTTGCATTAATGAGCATTGCCGCTCTAACCTCATCAATTTCAATGCTTGAAGCGCCGGTATCGTACACTGTAGAGCGCTTTGCAATGAAGCGTGTGCAAGCAACATGGTTAATAGGTGCTTTAATTGCCATAGTTAGTATTACTATAGTGTGCAACTTAGGCACGTTATTTGGTTTAGTGATCACCTTAACAACTAAAGTCGCGCAACCTTTATTAGGACTTATGTGTTGTATTTTTGTAGGATGGATCTGGTATAGGTCATCACTGCTCAAAGCAATCCAGCAAGGTAACCCTGAAGTACATAACACCTTATTTTGGAAAATATGGCCTTGGTACACTAAGTTTGTATGCCCTATCGCCATTAGCTTAGTATTTTTACATTCTTTATTAAACTAGCTATAAAACGCCTATAAAAACTTTAAGACCGTTAAAGCCAAAGAAAAATCCTATGCTCACAAGTCATAGGATTTTTTTATGCAACTTGATTATGAATTAACTACCACAATCAATGCGCACAATAAGCTCCACTCATTTGAAAAATACACAGAAATACTCTTATGCGAATTAATTGAACACGCTACTCAACAAGTCGGTGCAGCAAACCATTTAAGAGCCTTACCCCCAGTTAGATTCTGTATTACAGTCAATGATTGGCATGAACTTATTCTGGCAACGTTTGGCTTGAAATGTATCGACTAAAAGGGACATTATGCTAGCTAATAAAAGCCTTTATTTGCACCTAGTGCAATCGTGTAGGCTAGACAACGTCTAAAATCAGAAGTCATTAAGCAAATATTCTCAGCGATGGAAAAGCAAAGTTACCAAAGTAATAAATTTGAAGCTAAAGAGATGAATAAAACCAAGGCTATAGAAATACCAGTCAGGTCAATTAACTGGTATTCCCGCATAGCGAAGTTTTTATGCTAATTTATAGGTCAGTTACACGTTAATCGAAGCCATATCAATAACAAAACGGTAGCGCACATCTGAGCGTTCCATGCGCTCATAAGCGGTGTTAATTTCGTCTATATTGATCATTTCACACTCAGGTAATACATTGTGCTCACCACAAAAATCGAGCATTTGCTGTGTTTCTGCAATGCCACCAATTAAGGATCCTGCCACTCGACGACGACCCATTAACAATGGCACTGTGTTTAGCTCATCAACAGGGCCTACTTGGCCAACAATCACTAACGTGCCATCAATATCAAGTAGCGGTGTATACAGTGATAGGTCGTGCTTTACCGGTATAGTATCAATGATCACATCAAACGCTGATTGTGCATTTTTCATTTCATCATCGTTGTTCGACACTAAATAGTGCTGTGCACCTAGCTCGATAGCATCTTCTTTTTTAGATTCAGTGCGGCCAATAACCGTAACCGTTGCACCCATTGCCACGGCATTTTTAACCGCCATATGGCCAAGCCCCCCAAGGCCGACAACTGCAACACGGCTGCCTTTTTTAACACCCCATTTATGCAGCGGTGAGTAAGTAGTAATGCCAGCACACAATAAAGGCGCAACGCGAGATAGCTCTAAATTTTTAGGTACTGAAAGCACAAATTCTTCACGCACCACTACATGCTTAGAGTAGCCACCTTGAGTCATTTCACCATTTATTCTGTCTTTGCCACTGTAAGTGCCAACCATGCCTTCACGACAAAATTGCTCTTCGTGATTATGACATTGGTCGCAGCTTTGACATGAGTCAACCATACAGCCTACAGCAACGGTATCGCCTTGCTGATATTTAGTAACATCGCTACCAACCGAAATTACTTTACCAACAATTTCGTGCCCTGGTACTAATGGGTATTTACTGCCACCCCAATCGTTTCGCACTGCATGTAAGTCTGAATGACAGACACCACAATATAAAATCTCTATTGCTACATCGTTATTTCGTAAATCGCGGCGCTCAAAAGAAAACTCTGTAAGTTCAGAACCTTGGCTTTTTGCTGCATATCCGACTGTTTTCATAATAACTCCATAGTTTATTAAAATTTATAACTCACACAGTATGCATTATCAGCTCTGAACATGAACTGACCTAGCAACTGCAAAAAACCCAGCATAATGCTGGGCTATTTTTATCAATTACTGCACCACAACGGCGTTTAACTCGTCAATCAAGGTTTTAATACGCTGGGCATTTTTGCCTAAATCGCTTTTACCAATGCGAGATTTACTGCGTATGTCTACCACACGCTTACTGCCTTTGTCGTTAATTCGCACGACAACATCATCTTTAAAGCCAAACCAGATTGTGGTGTCTGTTGCTTCAACAATGCCATTATTAACATCGCTATTAACCAGTTCCCAACCAAGGTTTTCCATGGCTTTTGTTGTAGCTGCCACTAATTCTAGTTGCGTTTGGTTGTACTCGAGCGATTGTAGTTCTGGGTATGCTTTTCGTTGTTGCGCTGCCGTTTCTTCACCGGCGTATGCAACAGGATTAGGTGCATCAGCACGCAAAGGCACAACCGCAACAAACTCAGGAGGGTTAATTAAATCGGTAGAAATATCATGAATTGGCGGAACACTTTTTGCTGTATTCATCATGTTAAGCGGCATTGCAATAGCAACTGCTGCAAAAATAACAGTGATCACTGCACTGGCTAAGCTCACTGTTTTACGCATAAATAGCACCTGAACTAGTAATAAGGCTAATGCTGCCCCACCAACATAAACACCTAATCTAAAACCGGCAAAAGCAGTGCCTAGTTCAACAATATTAAATTTATAAAGGGGTCCCGGTAGTACCACCATTAAAAAAGCGATAAGCCCAACTAAGCTCACTAAATATTTCATTGCCTACTCCGTTATTGTTATATGGTTATTGTTTTTTAAACAGCTTTATACTGTTAACACTCCAATTTAGATTACTATGACTGATAAGTATCTATAAAGTCATAATTTATTACTCTTTTAAAGTAGATAACTTGACTCCTTGGTAAAAATCAACAAACTACGGGGGTAAAATTATCAGGGTATTATTATTTATGAAAACAGAGATTAGTTACCGATTTGAGTCATCACAAGTGGCCAATCGCTTTTTACACGAATTAAAAGATTGGCCAGTCAATGACGTAAAAACACGTCTTTTTAATGGCGGCGACAGCGTTAAAGTAAGCTACGAATATGATGAAAGCGGGTTTGATTATACCGTTGCCGAACTTGATGATTTAGCCGAGCAACACGGCGGACAAGAAGTGTCGAGTTAAGATACTAATACCTAAGCTGAATAGCCACAACACACTTTGTAGCTATGCCTATATTGTAAACTTTAAGCTTACAAAGTTATGTAGTAATAGGTATTACACAACGTATTAAAGACCCCTTACCCACTTCACTTTCAACCTCTATAGTGCCATTGTGCTCTTTAAGTACATTGTAAACTATAGCCATTCCCATACCTGTGCCTTGGCCTACGGGTTTAGTGGTAAAGAAAGGATCGAACATTTGTTTAAGTGTATCAGCGTCCATCCCACAGCCGTTATCTGCCACTTCTATGTAAATATTGTTTTTATTGGCAAACAGTTTAATAGTTACTTTTCCTTGCTGATCGTGCAAGTCATCACAAGCGTGTTTGGCATTAATTAATAAGTTTACAAAGACTTGTTTCATCGATGATATATTACACTGTGTTAGGGGTAACTTTTCAATGTGTAACTCTATAGCACACGTTCCCAGCTGGTTTTCGAGTAGCTTTAGCGTGCCATTTAATGATTCTGTAATATCTGCCATTGTTGTTACGTTGTCTTTTAGGCTCGCAAAGTCGACAAGATTACTAACAATATGAGCGATACGCTCTAAGCCCTCTTGAGTATCATCAACTAAGTCATCAATATCATCCACAATAAAGCTTAAGTCGTTCTCTCGGTTGAGCTGAACTAAAATAGACTCTAACTGCGTTACTGAAATCGATTTATCTACAAATTGTTGAGCCGCCGTCATTAACGAAACCAACACGGGCTTTATAAATTTTATGCTTGCTACATTACTGGTTATGTAAGCAAGCGGATTATTTATTTCGTGAGCCATGCCAGCAGAAAGTGTGCCTAATGTGGCCATTTTTTCACTTTGCATTAAGGTTATTTGTTGGTTTTTGACCGTTTCGAGCTTTTCTTCCAGCTCTTGATTAGCAATAAACAACGCCCGTGTTTTGTCTTCTAGTAGGGTTTCTAATTGATCTCTGGCTGATTTTTCGCGCAAATACGCTTTTTTATAATTGTAGTCGTCTTCAGCCATGGGGAGTCTCATATTTTATTTCAATTAAACACGAATCAAACCCATTATGCATGCACTGGGCATGATTAAGTTTAGCATCAACCCCATAATGAGCCGCAGCACCAAAAATAAGCCCTTCGGCGCACATACAAAGCTGTCGCTTAGAGTTGTAACGCATTAAAATAAACCCGTCTTCAATAATTTGGGCGTCAATTTCAGGTAAATTAGGCTCATGATAAAGCTTAGCGACTTCAACATGAATTACTTTATCAATACTAATAATGAGATCAGCAAAACTATTAAAGCTGTCTACTATAGCTGGGTGACGTGCCTTTAAGTGAGAAAATAAATACTCTCCAAAGGCCTTTAATACCTCTGGCATAGACATAGAAAGTGCAGTTGCTACATCTTGTGCCAAACCAACTATTTCTTCATCTGGATAACTTTCTGCAGAAATATAAACACGACCTTCAGGTGCATCTTTTTCAAGTAAGTCGTCCCATGCAGCCATGCCACATTTTTCAATAACCAGTGCCTCAAGCCCTCTAAAGATAACGCCTTTCATGCATGTTCCCTCCATTATCACTTTTAGATTGTTAGCTGCGCCTTCAATTAGTTACAAACGCTCGCTACCTTACGGCTCATATTTACACTAGCGTAGTAAGTCTTACTCTGTAAAATGTCAGCATTAAAGTAATAGTAGTTTAGTCGCTTGTAAAACGCCCAAAAAAGTTCGTTATTTGCATGGTCAACATTTAACATTAAGTAAAGTTAAGAAAGCGTGATCACATTCTGCTTTTTACTCTATTGGTGGCAACGCTATTGGCAGGATCGTCTGGCCAAAAATGCTTCGGGTAGCGCCCTTTCATCTCTTTTTGTACCTCGCGGTAACTACTATTCCAAAAATGTGCTAAGTCTTGAGTTAACTGTAGTGAACGCTTGCCTGGAGATAACAACTCCATTAGCAGTGTTAATTTACCGTTAGCTAACATAGGCGTGCTGGTTAAACCATATACTTCTTGCATGCGCACACTAAGCTTGGCAGGTCCATCAAGTTGGTATTCAATTTTTATGTTAGAGCCACTTGGTACTGTTAGCCGCAGTGGGAGTAAAGATTTTAGCTCGCTTTGCTGTTGCCAATTAAAACAATTTTGTAGTGCCTCAAAATAATTAAACTTTTTAAGTTGCTCAAGGGTTTTAATATCTTCAAGGTATACCCCTAACCAATCACCTGCTGTTTCAATGAGCTGCTGCTGACTAATAATAGGAAACTGTTCTGGCATCAATTTACTAGCTAAGCACATTCTAATAAGTAACTGCTCACTTTCTTTTTGCTCGTTAAACAGTGAAAAGCCCTGTTTGGCAAACAAACTAAGCCATGCCTTGGTGCGCTCTGTTTTATCAAGCTTATGTTTACTTGGTTGGCTACTAAGGGTAATTTCCCCAAGTTTTACTTCATCTTGATGAATAAACCGAGCGGCTTTTTCATCAAACTCGCAGCGGGTTAACTCAGTGAATAAATACGGTAAATACTCTTTAAGCGAAAATGGATTTAGCGCCGTGGCCGCAAAAATACGCCCGCCTTTATGTCCGCCCATACTGGCAATAGCTATATATTCGTCATTATGCCAGTAGTCAGGGTTTAGTTCAGCCCCTGCCCCATTTGCTAATAAGTAGCCATTACCACGTTTTTTAGCGATGCGATCAGGGTAGGCAAGCGACACTAATAAGCTTAAATGTTCAGTGTTTAAATCTGTACGACTGTCGGTAAATTTTAAGCGTTTGAACCAATAATTTAATTGCTGCTTAAACACCGGATGTGGTCGTTGTTGTTGACTATGCAGTGCTAGGTTGAGCTCATTGGCAGTGCTAACTCGGCTTTCTAGTAAGGCCACTAAATAAATAGCTAAGCGATAAATCCCACTTAACTGTGGTTCTAACATTTGCGCTTTTAATAACATATGCGCTAAGCGAATATCGGCACCAAAGCCCAACATTTTACTACCCAGCGTGGTGAGCTTACCGTTACTATCTATAGCTTCAAGCATAGATAATAAATTAGTAGCTTGGCTGCATTGTTGCTCACTCGGCGGGTCAAGTAAGGTGAGTTCACTAATACTTGCGCCCCACTGCTTCGCCTCAAGCATCAGTTGGCTAATATCTGAGGTAAGAATATCAGGGTTATCGTGGCTGTTTCGTCTTTCAAAAGTTTGTTTGGAACCTAACCGATACACAACCCCTGGTTCTATTCGTCCTGCACGCCCTGCGCGTTGTACTGCCGATGAACGCGATATACTTTGCGTAGTGAGCTCAGTGACACCGGTTTTTAAATTAAAGCTGGCTGCACGGCGCTTGCCGCTATCAACAACAATTCTAATACCTTCAATGGTTAAACTTGTTTCGGCAACATTGGTCGTTAATACTACTTTTCGCATCCCTTGAGGCGCAGGTGAAATTGCAGCTTGTTGATTAGCTTTATCTTGTTCGCCAAATAATGTGGCAACAATACAATCATTGGGCAAGTCGCTCAGCGCTTGCTGCACTCGCAGTATTTCACGCTGGCCGGGTAAAAATACCAGCGCACTGCCTGTTTGCTCATTGAGTGCTTGTTTTATTATTGGTGGAATAGCATCAAGCCAGCGGCTTTCATCTTTTATTGGGCAATATATTTCGTCAATGGGGTAACTTCGCCCGTTTGATTGAATTACTGGGCAATTAAAAAACCCAGTGTAGCGTTCGCTATCAAGGGTGGCCGACATCAACATAATGGTTAAATCTTCACACAGTGCCGCTTGCGATTCTAAAGCAAAAGCCAGTGCGGTATCTGCCGCGATGGAACGCTCATGAAACTCATCAAAAATAAGTAAATCAACATCACTAAGCTCAGGATCATTTTGTAACATGCGCGTAAGCATGCCTTCGGTAACTATTTCAAGGCGAGTTTGTGTGCTGACTTTACTTTCACCTCGCACCCGTAAACCGACACTTTGCCCTAGCGTTTCGTTTTGGCAGTGCGCTAAATAGTTAGCAATATTTCTTGCTGCCAAGCGCCGCGGCTCTAACATGACGATGCGCTTATAATGTCCATCGCGCATAAGCTGTAATGGCAACCATGTTGATTTACCAGCACCAGGCGGCGCTTGCAGTAAGGTGATTGGGTTGGCTTTTAAAGCATCAATGAGTGAAGTATATATTTCTTGAACCGGCAGCACGCTATTTACCCTAAATTACTTTGCCGCCATTGTAGCAAAAATTAGCAGTTATTTATGCAGAGTACGACTATGTGCTTGGCTGATCATTTCGTCTAACGTTTTAGCCTCTTGCTGCTGCGCTTTATTTTGATCAGCACGATGCCTATTACTCACTATCCCTTCTATGCCTTTGGTGAAGCTCATTTGCTTAAAACAAGCTTGCTGCTGACGTAATTCATCTTGCTGTGAATCATCAATGCGCGCTTGTTGCTGCGTCGATAAGCCAGACAAAATACGCTTCATCCCTGATAAATTTTGTAAGCTTAGCGCCGAGCTCATTTGCTGGTTTTTATCCATACTGTTTATGTGCTGCTGAAGCTGCGATAAACGTTGCTGCTCTAGATTACTTCTTTGTTGTAACTGAGTTTGCTCGGCCAGCATTTTATCTAATTTTTGTTGTTGTAATCCTAAAAATTTATTAAGCATTCAGTTTACTCATCACTGCATTTAATTGAGTTATTGACTGTGAAAAATCCACTTGTTCGTTCAACCCTTGGCATAGAAATGATTCGATTTGTGGATACAAATTTACCGCACTGTCGAGTTCCGGATCTTTGCCTGCCTGATACGCCCCTAAAGGAATAAGCTCATGCACTTGCATGTAACGGCTATAAAGCTTTTTCAATTTATAACAAAAATTTAGCTGCTCATCACTTACTATATTAGGCATTACTCGGCTAATCGATGAACCAATATTAATGGCCGGATAGTGGCCCTTTTCTGCTAAGGTGCGATCCAATACTATATGGCCATCAAGAATTGCTCGGGCGTTATCGGCTATTGGATCTTGTTGATCGTCGCCTTCAGCTAATACTGTATAAATGGCGGTCATGCTGCCTTTGCTTTTTTCACTATTACCGGAACTCTCAACCAGCTGGGTTAATTTACTAAATACCGATGGCGGGTATCCTTTGGATGCAGGCAGCTCACCTACCGATAAGCCAATTTCCCGCTGTGCTTGCGCATACCGGGTTAATGAATCCATCAACAGCAATACATTTGAATTTTTATCTCTAAAGTAGGCCGCCAATTTATGGCTAAGTTCGGCCGCTTTAATACGCAGTAAAGGGGAATCGTCTGCTGGGGATGCTATTACAATGGCCTTTTTTAACCCTTCTTTACCTAGGCTTTGCTCAATAAAATCTTTTACTTCCCAACCACGCTCACCTACAAGGCTTACAATAACCACATCGGCAGAGGTAAAGCGGGTCATCATGCCAAGCAACTTACTTTTACCTACCCCCGAACCTGCAAATAATCCTAAACGCTGGCCTTTACCTACACTAAATAAGCTATTAATAGCGCGAATACCTACATCTAACGGCTCGATAACGCCTTTGCGCTCCAGCGGCGTTAAAGAATAATCGTTACCCAATTTACTGGCGTTTTTTGTGCTGTCTTGTTCAAGTGGGCCTAAGTTATCAATCGGCTGCATTTGCGCATCGAGTACACGCCCTAATAACTTTTCTGAAATAGCCACATGGTTGTTTTTTATAACTGGCCTAACGCGTCCACCTGAATATAAGTTTTGTATTTTTTTCAGGGGCATTAAATAGGCTTCATCTTGATTAAAACCTACTACTTCAGCGTCATACCAGTGGCCATCAACACTTTCTACTTGGTATTTTTCACCCATAGCAAATTGCCCACCGGTAGCGGTAAGCGTTAAACCATTAACTCGTGTTAAGCGGCCATAGCTTTTAACTAATTCAGGCGGGGTTAGCGCTTTCAGCGCAGACTTTAAGCATGTATGAAGTGGGTTAGTCATGCGGTTGCGCTTTTAAAATTTCAGGTATCACTTCATCCAAAAGGCTTTGTAATCGCTCTGAAAAAGAAAATCGATGTGTTTGTTGCTCTGCCACCAGTTCAACGTCTCCACTGATCAGAGCCTCATCAAAGTAAGTCGGCACCGAAAACTCCGCTAAACGTGCATCATTAAAGCAGTGGCGATCAGAGCCTGAGAACATAACTTTTGTTACTACATCGCGATTGCTAAGCAAGGTAATGGCTTTTTCAATAAGCTGCGCGCGTATTTCGGGGCGTACTTTTAGCTCGCAGTCAATAACGTGCTCAGCCAAGGTACTTATCATTAAGGCAAGGTCTTGTTTAAACTCATCATTAAAGTTAAGTAGCTCATTATTAGCTTTATCAAATAAAGTGTTAAAACGTTCAATAAGCTGTGTTTTTTGCGCTTCAAGACGCTCAGAAACACGCAACTCTATTTGTTGCTCCATTTGTTGCTCTAATTCGCTTTGCTTATTGGCAGCCCCCTGCGCGAGCCCTTCTTCATAGCCCTGCTGTAAACCAACACGCTGAGCAGCATCTAAACGCTCTTGCAGCGTTTGATGTTGCTCATTTTTATTTAAAGTGGGAAACCTAAATGCTTGACTCATAGTTAGCCTGCGGTCTCTTCTTCAAATAAGCGATATTCAATATCACCTTGTTTGCTCATGTCTCTAACTATCGACATAATTTCTTTTCTGGCGGCAATCACTTTGCTCAGTGGTTGCGCGCTTAAACCATCAATTTGCTGCTGGTACACTTGCGCTAAACGTTTAGGTAGTGCACCTAAAACACGCGCTAAAAACTCGCTGTTTACACCCTTTAACGACATAGTCCATAACTCATCAGGAATGTCATTAAGCAACAAGGTTAGTGTCTCGTCTGTTTGCTTAATTAAGCCATCAAAGTCGTACATTTTCTCTTGTATTTCATCAGCTACGTTAGTGTTATGTTTTTTCATTAGTTCGATAATTTGGCTCTTATTACCGTTGTAACGATTCATAATTTCTACCGCTTTATCGACACCATTCACTTGTGCGCCTACTTGGCGGCCAACAAACTCAATACACGACTCAAGCGTTAAGCGCACATCATCAATAACGTGTTCGCTCACTTCACGAAGACTGGCAATTCGATACAGTAAATCATCATGCTTCGATTCTGGAAACAGTACAATAATGGCTGAGGCTTGCTCTGGGGGTAAAAAGGCCAAAAACAGCGCTTGCATTTGCACATGTTCCTGATCTAAAAAGCGTACAATAAGCTCTGGCGGGATCCACTCTAAACGACGTAAATCGTCATTCATTGCACCACCATAAATATCATCAAGCATAGTTTTGGCAAGCTTACGGCCGACAGCTTTATCAAGTGCTCGCTCTAAATACACACGCGACGCGCCATTGACGCCACTTTCATTGCGGTAGCAATCAAAAAATTCACTCAAGGTGCCTGCAACATCCTGTTGAGTAACGTTTGAAATTTTAGCCATACGCTCAGAAATAGCCTGCACTTCACGGCGGCCTAATTTACGAATGACACTGGCGGCATTTTCCTCGCCCATACTTAGCAATAAAATAGCGGCGCGATCTAGCGCCGGTAATTGTGAGCCTTTATCAAGCTTTTCTTGATTCAATTTCAACTCCTTGTTCTACCCAATATTTTATTACCGACGTAACACGCTCGGTTTCTTTGTTAGCAAGTAACTGCATGTGCGCTATTTGTTCTTCAAAGTCATTGCCTATTTGCGGTAACGACATATTTTGATGTTCGCTTGCGCCCTCTTTGGCGGTTAAGTTTTCTATTTGCGATTTAGCATTAATGGCCTCATCAAGCGGACTGCTTTGTCTTTCTGCTGTAGAGGCTGATTTAACCTCATTATCAGCGGTTGCCATGGCGTTGTTTGCTTCGTTACTTTTACCTTTTATTAAGTGATTAACTAAAGGGCGCACACCAAATAAAATCAGCAATAAACTAATTAAAGTACCCACAATATAACGGGCATACTCTTTAAGCTCGGGCATTTGCCACCATTCAAGACCTTCACCAGGGGCTAGTATTTTTTGTTCTACAAAGGTAAAGCTAGTGATGTTGAATTGATCGCCGCGTGCGTCGTTAAACCCCGTGGCCTTTTTTACCATTTCACCTAATGAAGCCAGCTTTTCTTCGCTCCAGCCATCAGCTGTTCCAGCTACTTGCTCATTAATAAGTACCGATAAGCTCATGTTTTTAATGCGGCCTACTTCAAATTGGGTGTGAGTCACTGAGCGACCATTTTCAAACTGTCGTTTACTCTCATTTCGTTGTGAAGTTCGCTCGTTGTTTTCATCTTCAGCTTGTTCGTTAGGCACAGGTGGCTCATTAGCTAAAGAGCCCGGAATACCAGCCGCCAGCTGATCTAGGGTGCTATCAGATTTAATAAACTCTTGTGTTAATACATTTTGTGGGTCAACCATTTCGCGTGTTTCTTCAACCACACTAAAATCAACATCACTAGAAACCTGAATTCTAAAATTACCTTCACCCAAAATTGGCAACAACATAATAGAGGCGCGTTGCTCTATGTTGCGCTCAACTTTTTCAATAAAGGCGAGCTTTTTATCGGTTTCTTTGCCTACTGGGGTGGTATCAAATAAGTCGCCGCTGAGTAATTTACCACGCTGATCCACCACCGACACAGAACGAGAATCAAGCCCAGGCACACTGCCAATAATCAGTGCAATAATGGCTTCCACTTGCTCTGGTTTAAGTTCGTGTCCTGGCGCTAAATCAACCATCACAGACGCTGCGGTTTTTTGCTCAGTACGACCAACAAACAAGCTACGCTTAGGGACTGCCAAGTGCACCCGCGCATTGCGTATGCCTTGCATGTTAATAATGGTGCGTGCCAACTCACCTTCTAAGGCATGCTGGTATTGCATAGATTCGATAAATTGACTAGTGCCCATAGACACTTTGTCGCTAATATTCTCAATACCCTCAGGCATAGAGGCTTTTATTCCTCTCGCCGCCAGCGTGATTCGCGCATCAGCCAATTTTTCTTGCGGCACTAAAATATTACCGCTATCGGTATCGATGCGGAACGTGATTTGTTCTTTATCTAAAATTTCTAAAATATTGGCTTTATCGTAGCTTTCTTGATTACCGTAAAGCGGTACGTAGTTTTTAGCCGAGGTCCATAAAATAAGGACTATAGTAGCCGCTACTAATGTCGCTAGTAGAGCAATGGTCGCGACACTTCTATCACCTGAGTTGCCGAAGTTTAATTTGTTGGAGAGATTAACCACTCTTTCTTTTAGGTTGCTCTCATTTTGCTCAGGTACTTTTGCTAATTCTCCTTTCATATTAGCCTCTACAGTGACATGCGCATGACATCATCAATGCCATTGAGCACTTTATTGCGCATTTCCATCAGCATAGAAAAACTAAGCCCCGCTTTTTGACTGGCGATCATCGCGCCTACCACATCTTCACTTTCACCAGTATCAACGGCTTTAACCATTTCACCGGCAATATTTTGTTGAGCGTTGATAGAGCGAATAACATGCTTAAAGTCTTCACTAATATTTACATTTTGATTACTGATAGCAGCCGGCTCTATGCTCTCTGGACCTGCAATTTTTTGCATGTCCATCATTTTGCCCAGCATCATTTGTTGACTTTCAATTGGCGACATTCTTTTTTTCCTTCAAATTATGCAATTGCATCAATATCAATACCGCATTCACGCATAGCGGCAATTTTATATCTTAATGCTCGGGTAGTTACGCCAAGCGCCTGTGCTGTTTGAGTACGATGACCTTTAAACCGACTCAATAAACTGTATATATAATCAAACTCCGCCTGCTTTTTATTCTCCTTTAACTGCGTGGCACAAAAAGCCGCCGCTGCAGGTGAACATTGCGGTAAATTTAAATCTTCAGCCTGAATTTCAACACCTCTGGCCATCACTAATGCACGTTGAATCACGTTTTCAATTTCCCGTACATTGCCCGGCCAGTTGTAACAAAGCATCACATCTTCTGCTTGTTTACTAATATGGAACTCAGAGTTGCCATATTTTTTGATAAAGTGGTAAGCCAATGGAATGATGTCATCAACACGATCCCGAAGTGCAGGCCAACTAAGCGGTAATACATCTAAACGGTAAAATAAGTCTTCACGAAAAGCGCCTTGCTCAACTTGTTCACGCAATATGCGGTTAGAGGCGGCAATAATGCGTATATCTAATTTTATTTTTTGATGACTACCGAGTCTTTCAACTTCGCGCTCTTGCAATACCCGCAGTAATTTAGCTTGTAAATCCAATGGCAGCTCAGTAATTTCATCCAGTAAAATAGTACCGCCATTAGCCAGTTCAAATTTTCCCGGCTGAGCATTTACCGCACCGGTGAATGCCCCCTTATTAAATCCAAATAACATGGCTTCGAGCATATTTTCTGGGATTGCAGCACAGTTAACTGCAATAAATGGCTTATCTTTACGGTCTGAGGATTTATGAATAAAGTGCGCTAACTTCTCTTTACCTGTTCCCGATTCGCCGGTGATTAACACCCCTGCCGATGTTTGGGCAGCTCGATTAGCTAAACGCAGTACTTGTTGTGACTTAGTTGAAACAGCGATTAAATCTTCAAACCCATGCTTCATTGAATCAGTGTTTCTGATTGTTTTTTTAAGCTGCTCAGCAAAGAAAGGTTTTAATAAGTAATCAACAGCGCCACCGTTATTAATAGTTTTTGAAGCAATTTCACTTTGTGAAGAATCGACTAACGTCACAATTTGCGAAGTGGGGCATGTTTTACGCAGTAATTTTACTAATTCAACCAGTTCGAGTTGTTGAGTATCTGCATCAACAAACACAAGCTCTGGCTTACTTATAAGGCAGTGGCTAACCGCATCGCTGATGGAGTTTGTATGCAGAAACTTAAAATTTTCGGCAAATACAACTTGCTTAATCTCAGGCGTTGGCTGCTGCTCACTGATCCATAAAAGGTATCTTTGACTCATATTTTTCCTTTGCAGTGCAATTAACTTGAGTGTCGGAAAAGACGAACTAAAACACGGCGATTAGACGAGGCGCCCTGCTCCGAGTTTTTTATAATGGGATAACGTTGACCATGCGCTCTTACTTCTAACATGTCTTTGGGTAAGCCAAATTCAATGAGTCTGGCAGCTACGTCATCTGCTCTTTCTTTTGAAAGCAACCGATTTGACAGCGGCGAGCCCGTATTATCTGTGTGGCCATCAACTAGCACTTTACTTACGCGACTGTCTAAAGAAATGTAACGCACTAAATCTTTTAAAAATTTAAGATCTTTAGCCGTTGTTACTGTGCGCTGCCCACTGGCAAACTGTAATTGATGATCGCGTGCTTGCTCCCAAGAAAGCGGCGATAAATTAGCTAAACACTGTTGATAATCGGCAACTATTTCATCGCTATGGGTATTAGTAAAGGTCAGGCGAAGTTGTTCATCACCAAAGCTTACTAGCGTGTCTAACCAACCGCCTTGTTTAATCACACGAAGTAATGCGGTCATATCGGCAGAAAATTGCACCTTGTTATCTTCGACATTAGAGGATACAAAGTTCACGGCAGTAAGAATGGTATCTGCAGATTGCCAATCTGCTTTACGAGATAAAACGTGTAAACCTACTATTGGTTTATCTTGTAAAAGCCAAGTAAATTCCAATTGTTGAGTTTTTGCTGGGAGGGTTTTTACTTCAAGTAGCGCATAATTATCAAAGCGCTGTTTGAGTGAACACGCAAACGGGTTGCTACTTACTGACCAAGTAGAGTTTTCGTAGTTTTGCACCAGGTTTTGCTCTGATGTGTGCCCCTGCGAGGACATAAACACAGCACAGGGCAATGCAAATTTAATCAGCTGAGTTAATCTATTCATGTATATTCCGTATAAAGTTAAATAGAACAATTAAGTTTTTTAAATCAATAGCGAAATACAACAAATACAAACACAGTATTAATGAATATCACTAAGTTAATGTAACCCCACGATCGTAGCGATAGCCTTAGACTGGGAGCTTTGCGTCCTATGCTTTCGCATAGTTTGCCATTTAATTTACTTAAGCATTATTTTAAACCAATATAAAAACTAGTAACTATGTACAATAAAAACAACAGACTATAGTTAAATATCATTAAATGCAAATATTACTATATAAAATTCATAGCCAGTTCATTTTATGCTCATTTTACAGTCATTCATCCCAACGAACCGAGTATATCTACCCGAATGGTATCTGGAATTTCATTATAAGAAAGAACAACTAAGCTACCCTTAGTAAAGGTTTTTGCGTAACGAGCTAATAGCGGCCGAAGCTGCGGCACCACGATTAATGTAGGCGTTACCCCTCTTGATTTCATGTCTTCGACTATCATCGGCATTGTGCGTTGAAATTGCCCTAGTAAATTAGGGTCTACCGCAAAACTATCTAGTACAACTTTGCCAGCCTGCATAGCTTGATCAAGTGAGCTTTGTAAGGTGCTTTCTAGTTTTTCATCTAAGCTGTAGGCACTGAGTTCATCACGATTACCCATCACCTGTTTTACCAATACTTTTTGCAGTGCGCAGCGTACGTCTGAAACCAGTAAAATCGGATCTTTAGTTACCTCAACACTGTCTATTAATGTGCCGGCGATAGTGACTATGTCTTTAATACTTATGTGTTCTTTTAGTAGTAAACGAATCACTTTTAACTGTAAATTAGTCGGTAATGCTTTTTCGAAGGTTTCGGCTAAGCTAGGTGAGATTTCTTTTAGTCGCTCATTAAGCTTTTGTACGTCTTCATAACTAAATAACTCATCTAAATGTTCTTTGATCACTTTACCGGTATGAGTAGCAATAATGGTGCCTAAATCAACCACTGAGTAACCCATATTCAATGCTTGGGTTTTACTGTCATCTTTTATCCAAACAGCCTCAAGCCCATAAGCAGGATCAGTGGTTAATTCACCATCTAAGCTGCCGTATACATCGCCGGTGTTTAACGCGAGTAGTTCTTTGGCGTTTACATTAGCACTTGCAACAGGCACACCGGCTAAGTTTACTTTGTATTCTTGTGGATTTAATTTTAGGTTATCTTTTATTCTGATCTCCGGTAATAAAAATCCAAGCTGCTCAGAAAGATTTTTACGTACACCTCTTAAGGTTTTTACCAGCTCTTCCCCTTTGTCTTTATCGGCTAAATAAACCAAACGAAAGCCAAGCTCAACCGATAATTTATCAACATGAGAAATATCTCCCCATTCTAAGTTAGCCTGTTGCTCACTTAAAATGGTGTCGGTCATTTGTTCGGCTTCAATTAAAGAGTTATCGGGGAGAGAGCGCTGTAATCGCCAAGCAACATAAAATAATGGCGCGGCAAACCCTAAAAAGGCGACAGTGGGCATCCCGGGCACAATACCAAGCGTAACCATAATTAATGCAGCAGTAAAAATAACACGTGGAGAGGCAAGTAACTGCTTACCTACTGCTTCACTTACATCGCCTTCATCGTTCATACGCGTAACAATAATTGCAGCAGCAACCGCGAGTAATAACGAAGGAATTTGCGCAACTAAGCCATCACCTATGGTTAACAGTGCAAAACGCTGAAACGCTTCGGCTAAGCTTAAACCATGTTGAAAAGCACCAATTGAAACACCGCCCAACAGGTTGATCACTAATATAATTAAGCCAGCTATAGCATCACCGCGTACAAACTTAGATGCACCATCCATAGAGCCATAAAAATCGGCTTCTTGGGCTATAGTGCTGCGTCGCTCTTTTGCTTGCTCAGGGCCAATTAATCCGGCATTTAAATCCGCGTCAATTGCCATTTGTTTACCGGGCATGGCGTCTAGAGTAAAGCGTGCAGCCACCTCAGAAATACGCTCACCGCCTTTGGTAATAACCACAAAGTTAATCACCATTAAAATAACAAACACCACAATACCAACGACGTAGTTACCGCCTATAACCACTTCACCAAACGCTTGAATAACGCGACCTGCCACATCTGAGCCTTCATGGCCATGCAGTAATACCACACGTGTTGAAGCAATGTTTAGGGTTAAACGCATCAAGGTGGCGACTAACAAAATAGTCGGAAATACAGAAAAATCGAGCGGCTTTTTAGTAGACACAGCGACTAACAATACAATCACCGACAATACAATGTTAAAGGTAAACAATGCATCTAATAGCCATCCTGGTAATGGCAAAATAACCATCGACAAAACAGCTAACAGCAAAATAGGAATAGCGGTATAAGGTTGAGTAAAACTGCGCCAGTTCAAATTATAACTCCAACATCTAAGGTTTCTGTAAGTTTTTAGGGATTGTTAATTCAGGTAAAGCTGCAGGTGCTTGCCCACGTCCTTGCTTATATGCTTTTAGTTGCAATACATAAGTCAGTACATAGGCAACGGCGCTGTATAGGCCATTGGGCACTTCTTGGTCGACCCGGGTCGAAAAATAAATAGCCCGTGCTAATGCAGGGATTTCTATTATTTCTTTGTTATTCATACGGGCCACTTCGCGAATTCTCAGCGCCATTTCATCTACGCCTTTAGCAACAACATAAGGGGCTTTAGCCGCTTCTTCACTGTATTTTATTGCCACAGCATAATGAGTAGGATTGGTCACTATCACATCGGCAGTGGGTACACGCTCTTCAATTTTTCTATTCGATTGCTGATATTGTATTTGCCTAATTTTATTTTTTATCTCAGGGCTACCGTCTGAAGATTTACGCTCTTCTTTTACTTCTTGGTGGGTCATTTTTATTTTATCGGCAATCTGTTTTTGCTGAAAAGGCACATCAATAACTGCAATAAAAAGTAGTAAAGTTACGGTGATCATTAACGATAAAAATAACAACTCAATGCCTTGGCCTATCGCCACTTTTATATCTAAGTTTTGTAACATCATCAGCTGCATCCACAGCTTAGTTAAAAAGGTATATAAGCAAATCGCCAGTAGGGTTATTTTTAGTATTGATTTAAGTAGCTCAACTAACGACTGTTTACCAAACATTTTGCCTAACCCGGTTAGTGGGTTGAGCTTGCTCATTTTTAGCGCCACGAGTTTTTTTGAAAACACAAACCCGCCAGGTAAACACCCAGTGATCCACATTGCGCAAAAGCTTAATAATAAAAACGGCGTAAGGGTTGATAGCATATTCATAATGGCGTCGCCCAACGCGATGGGCATCATTTTTTTATTATTTATAATCGTATGATCCAGCACCATAGTGCTGTTCATTAAGTTAACAAATAAGCTGTAAAATAAATTGGCAAACCACAATAGCCCAGCAATACTGACCATTAATAAAATAGCGGTATTGAGTTCTTTTGAGCGCGCGACTTGGCCGTCTTCTTTGGCTTTTTTTAGCCGTTTCTCTGTGGGTTGTTCTGTTTTTTCTTGCGAGCTATTTTCAGACATACCGCTACCTCATCGCTTGTGCAAAGGTTGTTAGCACATGATACGTTAGCCTTGAAAACGCACTTCCTGTGTACTCTAGAGTCATAAATACGCAGAAAAACCCCATCAATAGCGACATAGGGAAGCCCAATACAAAAATATTTAATGACGGCGCCGCCCTACTTGCTACACCAAAGGTTAAGTTAACCAATAACATGGCGACTATCCCTGGTAGCGACAGCAATAAAGCAGAGGAAAACATCCACGCAAACAACATAATAATCGATTGAATATCAAACTCATAAATACTGCGACCAATCGGAAAGCTATGAAAACTCTCTACCATAACTTGCAAAGTTATTAAGTGACCATCTGCGGCAAAAAACAGTAATGCACACATAATCCAAAATAACTGTCCCAATAATGCCACTTGGTTTCCACTGCCGGGGTCCATAACTAGCGCCATTGATAAACCCATTTGCATGGATAAGATCAGCCCTATCATTGCCATTACTTCAAACAAAATACGCAGCGATAACCCCATCATTACCCCAAAAATAATTTGTTCGAAGGTTAAGATGGCGGCATCTAAAGAAAACAAGTCAATAGCAGGTGCAAGTGGTAACTGCGGAGCAACTAAAAAAGCCAACATCATAGACACTAAAATACGAGAGCGCGGCGTTACCGCCGGATTGTCAAATACCGGCATAGACCATAAAAGTGCAGAAAAACGTACAAATGGCCACCAAAGCGTGCCCATCCAGCTGACTAAGTCAGTAGACGTTAAAGCAAGTAATGAGCTCAACCAAATACTCCAGGTAACATAAATTTGAGCTTATCAAACCAATCAATCAAAATTTGTAGCATCCAATGCCCCGCAAACACTACCATTAATAAGGTTAATAACATACGTGGTAAGAACGTTAGGGTTTGCTCTTGAATAGAGGTCGCACCTTGAATAATGGCCACTACAATACCTAGTATTAAACCCGGCACAATTAAGACTAAAATCAGTTTTATGATGGTGTAAACCGCGCTTGAAATAAGCTCTACCGACATTTCTGGGGTCATGGTGACATTCCAAATGTTGCTGCCAGCGTACCTGCTATCATTGACCAGCCATCGGCAAGTACAAACACCATGAGCTTGAACGGTAAGCTAATGATCAGCGGTGATAGCATCATCATACCCATAGACATCAGCACACTACTGACAACTAAATCTATAATTAAAAAAGGAATAAACAACATAAAGCCAATTTGAAAAGCGGTAGTAAGCTCACTTAGTACAAAGGCAGGCATTAATACTTCAAACGGAATCTCTTGCGCGGTGAGTGTGGTTGGCTCATTGGCAATTAATAACACTTGGCGTAATTCACTTTCGCGAGTTTGCCTAAGCATAAAAGCACGCAAAGGCTTTTCTGCGGTGAGTAAAGCTTCTTCTAGTCCTATGGTTTGCTGCTGAAAAGGCGTATATGCATTTTGGTAAATATCCTGCCAAACTGGTCGCATAATCAACATGGTGAGCATCAGTGAGATGCCAATCAAAATTTTATTCGGTGGGCTTTGTTGTAATCCCATAGCTTGGCGCAAAATTGCCAATACAATGATGATTCTGGTAAACGACGTTAAAACCATCAGTAGCGCAGGTAATAAACTCAATACCGTCATTAGCAAAAGTATTTGCAATTTAACGCTATAGTCTTGTCCGTCGGCCGTATCTTTTAGAGAAAACAGCGTAAGTTCTTCTGCATTTAGCCAGCTTGGTAAAAACATCATGATCAACAGTAGGCTAACTTTAAAAATTACGCGTTTATTCATTTGTTTATTGATCCTTTGCGGTATCTGTTTGAGCAAACTTCAAACCATACTGCCCTTCAAGCATTACCACTTCTGCTTTAGCAAAAAATACCCCATTCACTTTTACATCAAGCGCTTCACCAGCTACTTTGTCTAGCTTAAGCACGTCGCCTTCTTTGGCTTGGCTAAGCTCGCCTAAGGTAATTTCAGTACTTGCTACTTCAAGAGTAACGAGTAAAGGAACATCTTGAAAAAATGACATATTTCCTTCGTTAGTTTTATCAGCAGATTTATCATCAAATCCATCAAAAGCATCAAGCTCTAAGCCCGCTAAGGCGCTATCAAGGTTTTCGTTCATAATTTAGTTACTCGTTGTATTATTTGATAATTGTGTAATTTGAAATGCTAAGCCAGTCTCTTGCTCAACGACTTGGCCTTTAAATATTTGTTTATGGCCTAGGTTAAATAGTGCAGCTTCATTAAGTTCAATTGGTAATACACCGCCGGCCACACAAGCTTTTAATTGCTTTAAAGTGACTTTTTTCTTCGCCATTTCAATCTGACCTTGCACCGCAAACTGTGCCCACATATCAGTATTGAGAGTGTCACTATTTGCTGAGTCTTGCTCGCTATCAGCTGCGCAAAAAAAGCTAATTGGCAGCCATAAAAACCAACTTATTACTTGGTTTTCTAATATAAACCGCACTTTAAAGGCTAAATATTGTAATGCTTCAGGTAAGGCATGAGACTTTTGTATCTCACCTAATAACGCTGAGCGTTCTCTAAATAATAAGCCTTGAATGCCCTGCACTTGGCGCTGTAGTAAACGACCACAAATACGGCTTTCTGTTGAGCTTAATTCGTTATTCACCTCATCAGAGACTTGCTCTGTGCTGTTCACATTATTAAATTGCCCACCTAAGCATAAATCAGCTGTTTTATATGCACTTTGATAATCAAGCGCTAAATAGGCCTCACCTTGAGTAGGGGCAAATAAAGGGCAGGCAAGAAATATCCTTGAGGATTCTTTAAACCAACTGCTAATAACCGAATGCGAACAAGGCGAAATTTCTACATCAAAACGGCTGTCGTTAAATAATTGGGCTAGCTCTAACTCCAAAGTTTTACGAATATTAACGTTTATATGCGCTGCTTTTTGTTGTGCTTGTTCATATGCTCTTTGCTCAAGCGTGAGTGCAAATGGCGTAATATGCTCAGAATCTTTCGCTTTAATTAACTTTGTTTTAGCGTTTAACGTTTTACTCATACCACTGTTTTTCCTGATTCATTTATATTCAGCTTATGTTCGTTTTTTTTGCTTTTTTCAATTGGGCTTGTAGCTGTAAACGATTAACTATATCGCTGCGTAAGCGCTCATTTTTGCTTATCCACTCAACCCCTAAAAACATTAATTTTTCACTCACTGCACGGCGATACATCACTTTGCCAGCCAATCGATTGGTTTTATCAAACACCACAATAACTTTATTGGGGATCGTCTTTTCAGCAGGTACTAATAACCCCACACCGCCCACGCTAATATCTTTTGCCACACCATGGCATAGTGAAATATCAATAAAACAACGGCGTAATAACTGCACGCCTACTCCGCCAAGCTGAACTGACTCAGGCTCGTAATTATCTTTAAGGTTTAAGTTCCATCTTTTGTAACTTCGTTTAGTGTCTGGTTGGTTACTCATAATTCTCTTCAAGACGTAGCACGGGTTTGTTAGCCGTTGCCGCACCAGCCGCTTTTTTTATCGGATTGTTAATGTTGCTATCATCAAATAATTGGTTAAATTTATCCTGCGCATCTTTAGTTAAGATCAGCAGTTCAACACGTCTGTTTTCGCTGGCTTTCTTATTTTCTTTATTAATTGGCCGATTTGATGAAAACGCATTTACTTGAAGCACCTGACTTGATGGCATTCCGCCCATAGTCATTACTTTTCTTGCTTGCTGCGCTCTATCGCCAGAAATGTCCCAATTACGAGAGCTGCCATCAACAAATAAGCTGGCATCGCTGTGCCCAGAAATAATGATTTTGTTGTTAATGTCTTTAACTAAGCCGCCAAGGTATAGAAACAGATCTTCAAAAAATGGGGTCATTTGCGACTTTGAGCGTTCAAACATTTGATGATGCTTGTCGTCTCTAATGATCACTCTGAGCCCCAAGGGCACTTCTTCAACTAGTAAGTTATTTTTTAGTAACTCTTCTTTACTGAGTTCATCAATACTTTCCAGTAATAAGCTCAGCTCAGATGAAGCTTCAAATTGGCTATCAATCGCTGAATTTAACTTCTCGCCTTGCCCAGCTTTAGGCTCAACGGTGCCATCGGGCACTTGTAATACTTCACTCATTCCAGGTTTTGGAGAGTCCGGAGGCGTAATTCCCGACTCTAAGTGCTTAATTACAGAAGGAGATCCCCCTAAATCAACGGGGAATGGGCTGTTTTGAGGATCAAAAATAGCGGGGCCACCATCAAAAATTGAGTGAGTTCGCATATAGTGTGCTATTTCTTCACGCTCAGATTCATTGGTGATCGCCATGATCCACATCACCATAAAAAACGCCATCATCGCCAAAGTAAAATCGGCAAAGGCAACCTTCCAAGCACCACCATGAGGCTTTTCGGTTGCTCTTCTACGAGAGCGTTTGATGACGATTTCTTGATTTTTGTTTTCCATCATTAAGCCGCCTTGTTAGTGATCCACTCTTCCATGGTGGTAAAGGTCGGTTTAATTTCTTCATTAATTAATTTTCGGCCTGAATCAGTCGCCACAATAGGCACATGCCCTTTAGCATGCGCCACTAACATGGCACGCACACATTCAAACATCGCCACTTGTTTTTTTACATACTGCTCCATCGCTGAGGCAAGCGGTGCAATTAAACAGTAACAAGCAAAAATACCAATAAAAGTACCCACCAACGCCGCTGCTACATGGTAGCCAATTTCACTTAAAGGCCCATCAAGATGCTGCATGGTAATAATAATGCCGCCAACCGCTGCTAAAATACCAAAACCTGGCATAGCTTCAGCTATATTAGCAAGTGAATGAGAAGGTTTAAGACGTTGCTCTTCAATGGTATAAATCTCTTGCTCTAACATGGCATCAAAGTCATGAGAGTTTATTTTTCCCATACTAAATAAACGTAAGTTATCGCAAATAAAAGTAACTAGCTGTGGGAACTCATACACTTTAGGGTAGGCAAGAAAAATAGAACTGGTTTCTGGGTTTTCAACATGCTCATCTAATCCTTTAATGCCTTTCACTCTGGCTAAGTCTAATAAAGAGTAAATAACGAGTAGTAAGTCATGGTACAGCTCAGACGTATCGGTTCCTTTACCACTAATAAATTGATACTTTAATTGCGATAGCATTTCTGTCAGTACATACTTTGAATTACCCACAATTAGCGCCCCTAAACCTGCGCCAAAAATAATTAAAAACTCGTATGGCTGCCACATAGTGGCAATGTTGCCGCCCGCAAACGCAAAACCACCTAATACTGTTGCAAGTACTACTATTAACCCTATAACTCTTTGCATTCTTTATTCCTTAGGTATTAGATTTTTTGAAGCGCTTGTGTAAGCGCTTCAAGTGCTTGTTTATGAAGTTGGCAAACACGTGCCTCGGTTAAATCGAGCGTTAACGCTATTTCTTTCATATTCATTTCGTGCATGTAATATAATTGCAAGAGCAGCTTTTCTCGGGTATTCAGTTTGCTCATCGCCACTTTTAGCATGGCTGCTGTCTCTTCTTTGTCGTGTGTATGGGCAGAGGTAAGCGCTAAATTAGGGTTAGCTTCCAATAGCGCTTCCAGGCTATCAAATGCTTCGGCTTGCTCACTGTAATGCAGTTGAATAAGCTCTTTATGGTTAATTCCTAACGCCTCACACATTTCGGTGTCTGTTGCATCACGACCGAGCTTTTTTTGCAGTGAACGGCTCATATCACGAAGCTGATGAGACTGCTGCCTTAGTTGACGCGGGCGCCAATCAACACGCCTAAACTCATCTAACATAGCACCACGAATACGCTTAAACGCAAATGCAGCAAACTTCTCATCTAAATCCCGACCATAGCGACGAATAGACGACAGCAGCGCAATAATACCTATTTGATAAATATCATCATTATCGACAATAACACCCACTTGAGTGCGCATGTGCGCAGCCGCTCGATTCACCAAATAAGAGTACTGCGATAATAGTTGCGTCTCTTTTAGTGGCGTTAAGGTGACTGGTGGTTCTGTTATTAACTCGCCCCACTCTTCTTGCAGCATCATAGCGATGGCCTATTGAATGAAGACGTTCGTAATAAGTACGTTATCCAATCGAACAGATACCGTATTCGCTAACACTAAATTAAACTGCTCTAATAAGTTTTTTTGAACCGCATCTATATCTTTAAAAGCGGCTTTTGCTTGGCTATGACTCATATTGGCAAACTGTTTTACCAGTACATTTCTTACAAGCGGCTCCATCGCCTCTGTGCCTGTGTTGTATACAGAGGGTGAAGTAACAAGTACCAAGTCAAGTACTAAATAGCGGGCAATTGAGTCCTCTGATACGCTTATAATAAAGCGCTCCATTTCGTGGTATTCAACTTTTGTTATATCTGCTTGCGGACCTTCTTTTGATGAGTCACTGTCGTTAAAAAACTGTCCCGCAAAAAATGCAGCCGCAATAAGTGCAATTACAGTTAGGGCTATTATTATTTTTTTCACTTTTATCTCTCTTAATCCAAGGTAGTTATACTAATAAATCTAACCAATCTAATGGCGACTTAGGTGTGCGAGTGCTGTTGTCATCATCCATTGAAGGCATCTCGGTATGATTATTTGCAATGTCGCTATTGTCGCTTTGCTGTTGAGATTGCTGCTGTTTATCACTCAAATTAACATCCACTGTACTGTTTGAGTTTTGCGACAAAGACTGACGTAACTGCTCTAGAGTTTGCGCTATGGCATCTCTAACCTGCGCATTACTCGTAGTTAAACTGACTGAGGTTTTATCCCCTTCAATATTGATAGATATTTCAATACTGCCTAGGTTTGGAGGATCTAATCTAATTTGCGCACGCTGAAGTTGCTGGCCTATTTGCAGCTTTACCTTATCGCCAAGTACATGCAATAAACGCTGCCCCCATTCACTGGGAGCCTCTTTTAATTTTTCTTTATGCCACTCAAAGCTCTCTGGCGCGGGTGCGGACGCTGAAAATGCATTCACTAATGTTGATTTTTGACCCGTACTCTCGCGACTTTCTGTAAAGACCATTTTCGATTGCGCACTTTGTGACAATGCCGCAAGCTCAAGTTTGCTCAGCGACACACTCGGTTGTATGGCTACTTGCTCACTGGTTAGGCTACTTGATTGCGCTTGTGCATAAGTGTTCAACACTACCGAAGGTTGATTTAATCGATTCAAAAGCGCTTGCGAATACAATGTTTGTGGTGCTTTGGCTAAATCGAGTGTATTTAATTCTTTATTAACGGGTGTATTCGCTGGCGTTACATTTATAGCTGCAGCAGGCACAGTTAAAACATCACTATGCACTGTCATATTTTGTACAGACGCAGTTTTAGCTGACTCTTGAGTTATAATGCCTTCTTCGTGCAGAGTCTCTAAAGGCTTACTCTTTAACTGCTCATCAATAACAAGTTGTGCTGGTGGTGTTTCCACTGCTGCAGTGCCGTTATCAAGAGCAAGGTTACTATTTGAGTTGAGTAAATTTGTGACAGGCGCGTTTATTTTACTGCTATCAAAATTATAATTTGCAGTGTTTAAAAAGTACGGATTTATTATTTCTTGTGTTTCTGTAATGGCATCTTCTTGCACTAGTTGTTCTGAACTTTCTTGAGGTTGTTCACCTTGCACATTTTGCTGTTTTGTTTGCTGTTGCTTTGAAGAAAGCGTAAACGGCTCAAGCTCGCTCTGTTGTTCTTGCGCATCTGCAGGTGTACTGCTCTTTAATATGGTTGGTTTATTAGTGGCACTGCCAAAGTCAGTCTTTGTCGCCATAGTATTTGCTTGGATACTCATAGTGACTGTCCTTGTTGTACTTTTTTATACGCAATTAAACCTTCTTTATCTTCCTGATGGCGCTGCATTTGCACTTTAATGGCCGCTTGCTTTTGACCCACTAACTCAATTAAGTCTGCGTAGCGTGCCTTTAAATTTTCTTGTTCAGCTTTCATTGAACTAAAGCAAGGCATATTTTGCAGCTCATTATAAAATGCAAGCAGCTGCTTATCGGCTGATTTAACCTCATACCAATTACTCTCATGGATAGCATCTTCCATGGTGCTAAGTAATTGTTCCATTTTTTGCGCTGCGTATTTTTGAGAGTGTTCCATTAGCAATACTAAATTCATTATAAGTTCATGTTTCATTTAGCAATAAACAAGCCAACTTTAAGTTATTGTTTTATAAAAAAAAATAAAATAAAAACCCAAAAAGCGGAAGCGGAACTTCCACATCGGAAGGAAGTGATATGTTATTAATAATGAATTGAATAATTATTTAAGCAGTGGGGGGAGATATAAAAAAGCGGTGTTAAAAATGAAAAAACCAGCTATTGGTAGCTGGTTTAGATTTGTTTATTGTGTACCTAAGCCTTGCCACCCTTCTTGCAAGTTGGTCATCACTACACGGGTGGAGTCAATATAGCTCAAGTCATTTTTTATACTGGCTTGCAATAATGCTTGCCCACAATGCTGATAAAGGTTTTGCATGTTTTGCGCTACTTCACCGCCTTTTTCAAGATCTAATGAGGCCTCAAGCCCGCCTAAAATGCGCATTAGCTTTTCAATACTTTCGGCTTTTTTATCGTATCTTTTTTGTTTTATGTGGCCTGTGACTTTTTCAAGCTCATCTGAAAAACCATCAAATAACATCAATACTAATTTATGAATATCGGCACTGGCCGCTTTTGCATCTACTGATGTACTTTTATAGGCTGAAAAGCCATCATTTAAATCTAACATCTATGTTTAGCTCCCAAATTGACCCATTGTAGATTCTAATTGTGCAATAGTCTGTTGCATTTGTGTAAACTGCGACAAGTAGCGTTGGTACACTTGCTCCATAGACACTTCATGATCTTTTTGTTGCCTATTGACTATATTTAAGCTCGCTTGCAATGACTGCTTTTTATCCGTCATCAAACCATAGCTTTTAGTGAAAGGCTCAACGCGGGTTTCTAGCTTAGACAATAAACCGTTTTCACCTGTGAGCATGCTGGTTAACTGCTCAGGATTAGTAGCCATAGCTTCTTCAAGTTTTTTATTATCTATTTTTAAGTTACCGCTACGATCAAATTCAATACCCACAGAGAACAAGGTTTTACCTTCAAACGTACCCTGAAAATCGTTGCGTAAAGAGCGAGCAAGGCCGGCAGCCATATTATCTCGTTTTAAGTACTGGTTACTGGTAATGCCATTGGTGAGCGAATTAAATTTATCCACAAAACTTTGAATGTTTTCTTTAGAGCTTTCTTGATCTTGGGTAATTGATATATGAATTGGCTGATCGCCCAGCGACTGCGCCTGCGTTAAATCAATCGTTACCCCATCAATAACCGTATCGAGTTTATTACTGCTTGAAGTGATTGTAAGTGCTGAGTTAGCCCCTAGTTTGACAATCGCATCTTGCGCTAAGGTTAACTCTTGTTTGTTTGTTATAGCATTGGTGATATCACTGCCATTGGCATCCGTACCTTCAGTAAAGCTCACCCCCACCTGATTAGCAGCACCCGACTCAGCACTGGTTAAAGTTAAAAAGGTTTCTGTGCCAGAGCGCACAACAGAGGCTTTAACACCGCTATTATCAACATGTGAGTTGATGGCATTAGCAACATCAGTTAATGATGCATCGGCGCCAAGGCTAGCAAAGTCAACACTAAACGCACTGCCTGCCAAATCAATACTCAACTCACCATCCGTGGTTAAAGCTTTAGCCGGATCAAAACTCAATGCCACTTGGTGTGCTTGTGCTAATTGCTCGACAAATACATCGTACTCACCGCTGGCTGCTGTGCCGCTTGCTGTTACTGCTAATGCGGATGAATTGCTCACCGTAGCGGTGTTAGCAAACAAGCTACTGGTATCTTTAAGATTGGTTTGTAAGTCATCAAAAAAGTTTGATAAATTACTTTTCAGGCTATCAAACGCCTTAATTTGATTGCTAAAAAGGCTACTTTTAGTACTTAATTGCTGATCTTTAGCGCTACGCTCAATTTGTGTATATTGTGAGGCTAATTGCCCAGGATTTATTCCTATTGCAGAGCTCATTTTAATCTCCAAGCATTTTAGTTATAAGCAAAAAAATCTAAAGTAAATATTTTTACTTATGACTATAAACAATAATAGCTACACCTTAGGTGTAGCTATGCATACTTAATTGATTAATCACTATTAACGAAGTAGTGAACCAATCATTTGTGTTGTGCTGTTAGCTGTGCTCAGTACCGAGATACCAGAGTTCATTAGCAATTGTTGCTTAGTCATGTTTGATGTTTCAGCAGCAAAATCAGCGTCCATTAACGTACCTACAGCAGCTTGAGTGTTTTGCTTCATGTTAGATACATTAGTCATTGTATGGTCAAGACGGTTCATTGATGCACCAAGCGTTGAACGTGCAGTACCAATTTCGCCAACTAAAGTATCAACAAATCCAATCTGCGCTTGTGCTGTAGCAACATCAGTGAATGCAGCAGCATTACCAATAGCTGTTGTCACATCGCCTAGCTCTGTAGAAATATCTACTGCCAAGGTTTCAGTAGTACTTGAGCCTACCTGGAAAGTAACCGCACCAGCAAACTTACCACCAGTAAGTAGCGCAGTGCCATCACCAAACGACGTATTAGTCATGATATTTGTAAGCTCAGCAGCTAGTGCTGTGTATTCTGCACTTTGTGCAGCCCACTCTTTTGCACCGTTTGTATCACTTGAACCTTGAGTAGCAAGTTCTTTCATGCGGTAAGCAATGTTAGTCATTTCATCAAACGCGCCTTCAGCTGTTTGCATCATAGACATGGCGTTGTTACCGTTATAAATTCCTGCTTCTTGGCCACGTACTTGTGCGTTTAGACGTGAAGCGATTTGTAGACCAGCCGCATCATCTTTTGCAGAGTTAATTTTAAAACCAGAACCTAAACGCTCAAGCGCTGTAGATAAATCGTTGTTGCTACGACCAAGTTGGTTTTGGATTGACATTGAAGCCATGTTTGATTGAATTGATAAAGCCATGTTTATTTCCTCTTTAAATGAATAGCTAAAGTAATTAGTGAACCTAAATCACCTTCTAATAACTAAGAGCGACCATATTTTTAATTACCTAAACTTTTTTCTAATTATTTTTTATATTTTTTTAAGCAATGTATTCAAAGCGGGTAAAATAGGCATTTTCGCTAGCTAAAAGCAGATAAGAGGAATAATAGAAATAAAAAAAGATGCAGCAATACTAGCTTGCTGCATTAAAAAATTAAGTGAGTGAGTATTGCACCATATTACGGGTAATGTTTGCCTGCGACATAATCGCAGCTACACTATTTACCCCAGGGTTTTGCATATGCTGTTTAACCCCTAGACTTAAAGCAAGTAGTTCATCAGTGTTAGCTAATGAACTAGCAGAGTCAAGCTGCTCTAATTGGCTTTGTAATTGTTGTTTTTGTGCCTGAATTTTTATTAAATTCGCTTTTAAATGGCGCTGCGCACTTTGGATTTGCTCTCGGTGCTGAGCAATAGTGGCATTTTTATCGGCTATTTTAGCAAGTTCATTCAGAGGGTTATCTAAATCATTGAGCTGCAAAGAAATCGGGTTTCCTGCAGCAATTCGTACACCTTGACCACTCATCACCCAAGGCTCTAAAAGTGGAGCCGCATTATCTTTTTGCGCACTAAAAAGCAGACGGTTTTCACGATTAAGCTCAACATTTATATGATGTGGTGCAAACGCATTTTGAATGGCAGTTAAATTGGTTTTTTCATCTTGATAGGCTGGTATCTTTAAGCTTAATGATTTGCCCGAGCGACCCATCACTAACTGGATATTTTCTTCATGTGGACGTGCGCTAAGCAGGTCTATATTTGCATTAAGCTGTTTGCTAATAGCGCGATTTGGATCCGTTATTTTCAGCTGGGTATCAAGTCCTGAGCCTTTTTTATTTGCTGTGTTTTGTAATGACGCTATTTGCACTTTAATTTGCTGTTGTTGCATGGGTTGTGGCTGAGTGTTAGCAGCTTGGGTATTTAATTGTTGTGCTAATTTTTCAAGCCCCATATACAAATTACGAATAGTGCTTTCGCTTTGTTCGGCTTTTGCTAGCGCTTGACTCAGTGCCCCGCGCTGCGCCCAGCCAGTCAGTACTTTAACTTGGTCCTCTCTGGCAACAATTTTGTTTTTCCACAAATTGTTAGCAGAATCCTTTGTTGATGTAACGAGTGCATCCGATTTATTGGTATTAACCAAGTCAATTGCTTGCGCTTTTTCGCTACTTTTAACCAGCATAGTTAGTTCCTGAAAGTATTATAATTTTAAATGTATGAAAACAATGAAAGTTTACTTACTGTCGAGTAAACCTGCATCGATGATTCATACGCCGCCATAGATTCATTCATCGAAATAAACGCTTCTGGATAATCTACAGCACTCAAATCGTCCTGCAAATTAACCGTAAATGTGGTGATATCTAGATTACTGGTAGTAATCGAATCAAGCGAAGCCATAGTAGAGCCTATGGTGGTCACTTGGCTACTAATAGTACCTAAAAAGTCAGCTAATTTATCTATCATCACCCGTGATTGATTGCCAACACCAGCTGCTGGCGGATTATTTACATCAACAAGATAGTCTTGCATGGCATTTAAAAAACCTGCACCAGGATCTAAATCATTACCTACGATATTGTTTTTTACACTTGAGTCGTCAGATACAGTGACTTCTCTGACAATATCGTCACCGGCATAAACATAATTACCCGTCGCATCAATTTGAAACGGTTTTTCATCGGTTTTACTACCCGAAAAATAATATTGTCCATCGCTGTCGGTTGCATTTAGTAAATCAACAATTGCCGGAAAAGCCACACTCATTTCTTGGCCGAGTGCTTTAATTTCTGCCTCGCCCATTGAACCATCAGCTGCAGTGGTAATTAAACTTTGCAGTGAATATATTTGGTTAACAATACCGGTTAGCTGTACTTCTTGTTGACCTAATGAAAAGTTAACTGCATCCATATTGGTTTTGTATTGCTCTAACGATTTTATTTCTGAACCTAGGTTCATGATCATTACAGTGCCAAGCGGATCATCTGAGGGCTTAAGAATACGCTTATTGGTTGCTAACTGAATTGATTTTTCGTTAAAGTTTTCAGTATTACTTTGAATGTTTTTGATTGAATTTAAATGAAACTGATGACTACTAACTCGCATAACATTGCCCTTTTAAAACATTTGCAGTAAAGATTTAAACATTTGATCTGCTGTGCTGATCACTTTGGCATTGGCACTGTACATTTGTTGAAAATGCATTAAGTTTGCCGCCTCTTCATCAAGGTTCACCCCGCTGTAGCTATCGCGCGCAGCAATGGCGTTTTCACTTAAATTAGTAGCGGTGGTAATGCTATTTAAGTTTTGCTTACTAGTAATAGCAAGATCCCCTACTAATAATGTAAACTTATCGCCTTTTCCTGCCATTGAAGCAACAATATTAGCAATATTAGAGTTATCACCAGGTCCTGAGGTACTGCTGTCTTTAAAACCAAGTTGATCAGTGGTGATCGCAGGGTTAATCTCAATCGTCCCTAATGGGTTTAATGGATTGTATGTAAACAGTGCTTCACCGGGGTCGTTATTTAAATCAAAACCACTTTGTAATGCACCGTTCATATCATCAGCAAGGTCGGCAACTAAGCTATTTAAGGTTGCAAAAGTTGGTTTTATTACATCGTTATCAACGCTTATTAAGCCACCAAATTGACCACCAACGTTTTTATCAAGGGTGAATTCTTGACCAATAAAGTTACTCGTTACTGTTATTCCATTTACTGAGATTGATGCCGCTTTACTCCCTACCACCAGCGGGGCACCACTTAAGGTACTAATATCAATAAAGCCATTATCTCGCTCAACAATAGATACGCCAATATGCCCTGATAACTGGTTTACTAGGCGTTCTCGATTATCTTTTAACTCTGCGGTTGATTGCTTGTTTGCTGTTGCTAATCCAATGCTACTGTTAATTTCGGCTATTTGCTTAGTAATAGAAGACACATTAAGCGCCACATTACTCATTTGTGCATTTAACTTTGTTGCTTGTCCTGCCAAAGCGCCATTAATTTGCGCAATATCTTGCATAAAGCCCTCTGCAGAGGATAAAAATTGTTGCCTGAAAGCCTGTGAATCAGGCTTGGTTGCTGCAGCATTGAGTGCATCTGTTAGGCTTGCAAGAGAGTTATTTAAGTTTAACGAGTCGGTACCAATGATTTGCTCAATAAAACCTAGATATGACTGTTTGTTTTCATAATAAGTGGTATCAGAATTAGTGCGCCAAATATCGTCATTTAAAAAGGCGTCAACAACCCGATCAACAGACGCCACCTCAACCCCGCCTAAATATACATTAGAGGTTTTAAATTGAGCTTGCTGACGCGAATAACCCTCAACGGCTGCATTCGCGACATTTTGCCCTGACACAGTCAGTGCAATATTTGCAGCATTGAGGCCGCTTAACGCGTTATTTAACATAGACATAATTAACTACCTAATCGTATTAGCATTCAATGGCTGAACAAATGCCGATCCCGCATAAATATCATAGCTTTGGGTTGGCTCAACGCTTTCAGCACCTTTATATTGATCATTAGCGACCAAGCTTTGGCTATTCTTAAATGTATTTTCTATGGGGGCAATTTTCTCATCAAACTGCTTAACAATCGCTTCGGCTAAACCCAGTTGATGAGTTGACGCTAAATGCTGCGCGGTTTGAGCATTATGCATATCTCTAAATTGCGCTTGCTCGTTACTATTAAAAAAACCATTGTCACCGGCCATAGTTTTGGTGGTGCTATCCATACTTTTTAATACCAGCTGTAAAAAAATAGCTTCAAACTGCTCTGCCGCCTGTTTAACGCCTGCCTCACTGTTGCCAGTAATGTTTTCAAGATGGGTCGGGTCAATCGCTAATGACTGAGATAATTGGGTTGATGACTCTATTTTCATGGCTATTTCCTTTAAATAACTAATAGCTCGGCTTCTAGAGCCCCAGCATTATCAAGTGCAATTAATATCGACATAAGCTCGGCTGGCGTTGCGCCAAGTGCATTTACCGCTTTTACAATTTCATCTAATGAGGTGCCTTCAGGCCACAACAGCATATTTTTTTGTTGTTGATCTACTGTGATATCACTTGATTGCGTGGTCGTAGTTTGGCCATTTGAAAACGGCCCTGGTTGCGACACTTGCTCTTGTTCACTTATGGTAATGGTTAAATTGCCATGGTTAACCGCAGCCTGATTAACTCGCACTGTATTGTTCATTACGACAGTACCTGTGCGGCTATTAAATACAATTTTTGGGCGCTCAGAACCTTGCTCTACAGTAATATCTTGTAGCATCGACATAAACGTGTTGCGACTATTGGCATCGCTTGGCGCACTAACCACTAAGCGCGCCCAGTTTTCAGCAGTAGCTACATCAGGCCCAAATACTTTATTGATAGCACGTACAACATTGCGGGCAGTTTGATAATTTGGATCTTTTAAATTAAGAATTACATCGCTTTGACTTTCATACATAGCCATAACACTGCGCTCAATAATTGCACCATTAGGAATAAGCCCTGAAGTAGGCACATTAACAGTCACCGAGGAGCCACTTTTACCACTGGCATTAATACCACCCACCACTAAATTACCTTGTGCTAGCGCATACACTTTGCCATCAACCCCCTTTAACGGGGTCAACATTAAGCTGCCACCATGTAAGCTTTTTGCATCACCCAATGAGTTCACAGTTACATCAATGGCTTGGCCTGGGCTTCCCATAGGCGGCAACGTAGCATGGACAGCAACAGCCGCTATATTTTTTGATTTTGGTAATCGCTCTTCATCTACAGAGACACCAAATTGCTTTAGCATATTACTTAGCGATTGGCCGGCAAATTTTACTTGGGCTTTATCACCCGATCCCGGCAAGCCCACTACTAAACCGTAACCTACCAGTTGGTTTTCTCGCACACCTAGCACATCAACAATATCTAATAATGGACGTGCTTTGGCGGTCACAGTTGCAGGCGCTAATAGGCTAAAAAAGCACACTAGCATTAATAGTAAATATTTCATTAAAACCTCAGTAATCCCTTAGAACGGGTTTAAGAATCGGGTAAATAAAGTGGTAAACCAACCTGGACGATTCGCATCAGCCAATGTGCCTTTGCCGGTATAGCTTATTTGCGCTTCAGCAATACGAAGCGACGAAACACGGTTACTTACATCAATATCGCCAGGGCGAACTAGCCCTTCAATTTCAATGTATTCGTCACCTTGGTTAAGTTTAATTTGCTTACGCCCTTTAATAACCAGCGACCCATTAGATAAAACATGATTAACCCGCACGGTAATAGCGCCACTCAGGAAGTTTTGTTGGCTGGCGCTGCTTTCACCGTCAAACTTGGCACTCGAGCCTATACCCAAATTAAAATCAGCTACATTGAGTGCACCAGCAACTGGCACTGAAACATCCAAGTCGGTACTTTTATCTAAACTCGAATCGGCACTTTTACTTGATTGCGTGCGCTCGTTAAGCACCACAGTTAAAATATCGCCAACTCGGTAAGCACGTTTATCTGCATACAAAGAAAACATATAGTTATCTTGAAATAAGCTTCCATCTTGCTGATTCAAACCCTGTGCATAGGCATCTTGGCTTATTTCATAGTCTTGAACTGATTTTTGAGTGGTGCTTTGTGGACATTTCACTTCCCCATACACCACTTCGCATTCCACCATTTGGGTTTTTGATGGGGTATTGCTACAACCAGCAACACCCAAAAGCAGCAAAAATAATGTTAACTTATTCATCATAATCATACGTTTTGGTTTATAAAGCGCAGCATTTCATCTGCTGCAGAGACCACTTTAGCGTTCATCTCGTAAGCGCGCTGTACGGCAATCATGCTTACCATTTCATCAACAACGCTCACGTTTGAGCCTTCAATAGTAAATTGTTGCAAGCCACCAAAAGCATCTTCACCGGGGATCCCCTCAACAGGTTCACCTGATGCTGCTGTTTCGCGGTACAAATTGCCACCTAAGCTTTGTAGGCCTGCAGGATTTGCAAAGTTAACTGTTAACATTTGGCCTAACTCAACCGCTTGCGCATCCTTACCTACTACCGCAGTAACGGTGCCGTCGGTGCCAATACTCACTTTAGTGGTGCCCTCTGGTAGCGCAATATTTTGCGCCAAAGGTAAGCCGTTGCTGTTTACCAGTAATGACTCAGAGTTAAGCTGAAACTGACCGTTACGGGTAAACAATAACTCGCCATCAGGACTTTCAATTTGAAAGAAGCCTTGCCCAGCAATGGCTACATCTAATTGATTGCTGGTTGTTTCAAAGCTACCTTCGGTAAATTGCTTTTGCGTACCGTTAATACGAACGCCGGTTCCCACCTGAATCCCAGATGGCAGCTGATTAAGCTCATCTACTTGCGCGCCAGGCTGTTTTTGTACTTGGTAAAATAAATCTTCAAATACCGCTCTGTCTTTTTTAAAACCGGCAGTGCTTACGTTCGCTAGGTTATTCGATATTGTTGTCATTCTTAAATCTTGCGCTGCAAGACCGGTTTTACTCACCCATAATGCTGAATTCATGTTTGGCTTCCTATTTATCCACGTCCGCTGATGAGTTTATTACCGCTGGTCGCTAATTCGTCAGCAGACTTCATCATTTTTACATTCATCTCAAATTGGCGGCTAATATTCATTGTTTTGATCATTTCAGCCACGGCATTCACATTAGAACCTTCTAAAGCACCGGTTCTTACTGTAATTGTTTCGTCGGCTTCAAGCGGCTGTAAATCGTTAGCTCTGAGTAAGCCATCAGCACCTTTAATTAAGTTTGCATCAGTACTGGCTAATTTAATTTGCGCATCTTCTGCAATTACACCGCCGCCAATGGGGGTGAGGTTGATCATGCCGTTTGAGCCAATTTCAATATCACCAAACTCAGGAAGTTGAATATCGCCACCGTCACCTTGCACACGTCGGCCATTAACAGTAATAAAGCCATCGGCATCAACCACTAAATTACCCGCGCGGGTATAAGCCGGTTCGCCATTGTCATCCATCACTTCTAAATAACCGCCGTTGCTCAGTGCTAAATCAAGATTACGGCCAGTATCCATGATTGGCCCTGACGATAAGTCAGTAGTTACTGGTGTTAGTTGCGCGTGGTAACGAGTACGAAAGCCCTCGCCTTGTACCATCATTGATTGCGCTTGCTCTAAGTCGGCCTTAAAACCTACAGTGCTAACATTTGCTAAGTTATTTGCAGCAACGCGTAAGGCGGTATTATTAAGTTCAGCACCCGAAACGGCGGTATAAATTAACTTTTCCACGCTCAGCTTCCTTAGGTATTACTAAATAAAATTTGCATCATTTCATCAGCACTGCTGATGGTTTTAGCATTGGCTTGGTAATTTTGTTGAAATGACATTAAGCCAACCAGCTGTTCACTAATATCAACATTTGAGCCCATAAATGAACCCGACAGTAATTTACCCAGTGAGCCACTTTCAGGTTCGCCATAAAGTGCAGAGCCCGACTCTTCAGTTTGATACCACACGGTATTACTGCCTTGCTCTAAACCATCAACATTCGCAAACGAGGCAAGTACAACCTGACCTTGTAATTTAGATTCACCGTTAGTAAATGTTGCAAATACACGGCCGTCGTCTTCAACCTTCACACCAGAAAACGCCCCTGAGGTATAGCCGTTGGCATCATTTTCGTTAACACTGAAACTTGAACCAAACTGCGTAGTGCCATCGAATTTAAGCGCAATATTTAATGCTGCAGCACCACTGGTTATTTCTGCATTACCTGGCGTTGAAGTAATAGGCACTTCTAAATCAACCGCCGTTAAGTCGCCTGAAAACGGCACCATTTGGCCATCGGTATCAAAGTTAAGTGTAATGGTACCGGCGTTAATTGAACCACCAGCACCATCATCAATAGCTTGAGTACCTGTCGTCGCACCAAGCGCTGAAAGCTGAGCTTGAGTAAGGGGTTTACCATCTAAGAAAAACATCGCTTGCCATTCGTTGCTACCCGTATGGTTAAAATACTGGGTCATTACATGGCTGTTACCTAAGGAGTCGAATACTTCGGTAGATTGAGAAAAGTTATATTGACTACCATCTTTAGGATCAAATACCGCTGGAGCTGTAGGATAAGCAATCACGTCGCTAGAAGAACTTAAGTTACCGTTAAAGTTAATATTGGTACTGGCTTGTGCTTCTATGTTTGAGGCTTCAATTTTTAAATCGGTTAATACACCCGGTACAATTGTCGGATCACCACCATCAACCTGAGACACGCCAAAACCTTGCAGTTTGCCGCCGTTGGCATTAACAATATTTAAGTCGTTATCTAACTGAAACTGGCCTGCTTGGGTGTAAGCCGTGCGGCCGTTTTCTGATATGGCAAAAAAACCTTGGCCATCAATAGCAATATCCAGCGCATTACCGGTGCGCACAATTTCACCACCGGTGACAAAATCTTCTTTAACATTGGCAACTTTTACACCGCCGCGTTGACTGCCGTTATAAACCGCGGCAAATTCTGCGGTGTTATTTTTATAACCAGCAGTACCCGAGTTAGCAATATTATTACTGGTTACTTCTAATCCTGTTTGGGTACTTTTAAGACCACTTAATCCTATATTGAACATAGACATATTATTTATTCCTCTTATTTATGCCACTTGATTAATTTCAGTGATACCAAAATTACCCAAACCATCGACTTGTAATAAAATATCTTCTAACGACTTACCTACAGAAACACGCTCAACCTCACCGCTTAGCCAAGTATCAAGCTGCTTTGGTACCTCTTCGGTAGTGGCATACGCTCTCACTGCATACGCACCCGCTTCTTGGTTTTCAAATTCAAAACGCAATGAACCGACTCCAGAATAAGGCAGTTGTTTTTCTTCAACTAATTCACCATCTTGGTTATAAAGTTGCACAGTGACAGAATCTGCGGCTTCCCCTAAATTAACCATGCCAGAGACACTGCCATCTTGTTCAAGGGCAATACTGCTTGCTTGCACATCAACCGTTTGGCCAACCATATTAGTGGCTTCAAGCACCGCTAAGCTGCTCACATAATCCAAACCATCGGCGGTGTTTTGGCGAATGCTTTGTAACGACTCAACATTAGAAAACTCCGCAAGCTGGCTCACATATTGAGTGCCGTCCATAGGTTGTAATGGATTTTGATTACTAATTTGCGCAACAAGTAACTCTAAAAACATGGTCGACATTTCATCTGCTGAGCTATTACCGGCAATATTCGTAGTGTTTTTTGCCCCGTCGGCTGCGCTTGGAACGGCTGAATTAACTTGCATAAAATTATTGTCCTAACTTAAGAATGCTTTGCTGCATGCTGTTTACACGCCCCATAACTTCAACAGATGTTTGGTAGCTACGACTTGCAGACATCATGTCGGCCATTTCTTCAAGTGCATTTACGTTGGAGTAAAATACATAACCATCGTTGTTAGCAATTGGGTTATTTGGCTCGTAGCGCTGCTCTACCGCACGATTTGACTCAGTGATCCCTAATACATCAACCGAGGCTGAAATTGATTGGCTGTCTTGTGTTTGTTTGTACAAAGCAGAAAATACTGGTTTAAGTGCCTTGTAAGCGTCGGCTTCTGAACCGGCTGCGGTATCGGCATTGGCTAGGTTAGATGCAATGGTATCGAGGCGAATAACTTGAGCGCGCATGGCGCTGCCGCTAGCGTCATAAATTGAATTAAAAGACATTATGATTTCCCTGAAATAACTTTATGTAAGCCATTTATTTTCATATTTAAGAAGGTCAAACTGGTTTGAAAATCCATACTGTTGCTGGCAAATTTTGCTTGCTCAATATTTAACTCAACAGTGTTGCCATCACTTGATGGTTGATAAGGAACGCGATATTTAAGTTCATCCGTTTGTACACCAGCAAAATCAACATCTCTGTTTTGCGAAAAACTGGATGAAACACTTTGCATAATTTGACGATAATCTACATCTCGAGATTTAAACCCAGGCGTGTCAACATTAGCCAAGTTACTAGCAATGACTTCTGCTCTGTCTAACCTTAATTTCATTGAAAAAGGGTGAACACCTAACGCTTTATCAAATAGTTCCATTGTTGCCTCTAATTTTTGTTTCTTGTATGCTTTCGCGCTTCGCATACACTTTCTACCTTGTGTATAACAACCTTTATGCCAACTTTTAAAAGTATATTTTTTCAATGACTTACATAAAAAAAGAGCAAAAAACAACCCAGCACACGGAAGCTAAACTTCCCCAAGGGAAGCGTTGGTTTTTCCGCTTACTTTTAACTATTGGACTACTGCCAGCTCATGCTATGGCCACCCCCATTAATTTTGATAAAGAAATTCAGCAGTTTTTGCACAGTGAAATTAAGAGCTATTTGCGCTCAGTTAATTCGCAAAGTCAGCGACAAGATATAGAATTATTTATTCCTAAAGGCAGCGAAAATTTAAGCTGTGACGAATTGCAAATCACTCGCTCACAAAATCACACGCCACCTGCAGGCAGGGTGAGTATTTCTGTATCTTGCCCATCGCCTGCTTGGCGTTTTAGAGCCAGTGCCAAAGTAAGTGTGTGGATAAACCTAGTAGCTGCCAAGCACACTTTAAACCGAGGTAAAGTGCTTAATAAGCAAGACTTAGAATATAAAAGCGTGGATTTAGGTAAGCACCGCCATCAAGGCGAAACCGGTATTGATCAGCTAGTTGGACTCACCGTTAAACGCGAGATTGATAAAGGAACGGTGATCTCCACCCGCTACCTAGAAAAGCAGTATTTAATCAATAAAAATGAGCATATTTCACTGCAAATAAATACCGCAACTTTCTCGGCCAATGTTAAAGCCATTGCTCTTGAAGATGGTCAGCTTGGTGAGGTTATTAATGTAAAAAATTTATCATCAAAAAAAGTAGTTCAAGGTAGAGTAATTGCGCAAGGCGTGGCAGAGGCGACATTTTAAAAAATGTCGAAATAAAAGTTAAGTAATGCTTGTACTTGGTCGCTGATATAAACTAAGCAATATAAATTCGATAAACGAATTAGGTAATAAACAATGAATATAAGTGCAATAACAACCACTGCGTTAGAGCAAAGCCAAAAAACAAACCAGCGTTCTTCACTGGATGCAAAACCAGAGCAACAACCTGTAGCGACTAAACAAGAGCAAGCAAACTCAGTGAGTGCATTAAGTAAATCAATAGACTCAACATTTCAAGATTTAGCTGCAAAGCCAGACGTTGATATGGATAAAGTAGCCATGATGAAAGCGGCAATTGCCAGTGGTGAATTTAAAATTAATATTGATGAAACCGTTAACGCTATGGTTGAACTTCATAAAAAATGAAAACTGTAAAAGAGTATATTGTAAGTCTGCAACAAGACATTACTAAGCTAGACGCGTTAATTGAATTACTTGAAACGCAATACGAATTGCTAAGCCAACGTAATGTGCAGCTAGAAACACATAATAAAAAAATGCTCGGCTTTTTAGAAAGCTTAAATGAATCGCACAACCAGCGCGATGGCTTTTTGGTGAGTTTAGGCTTACAAGGTGGCAAAGAAGGTTTAGCACAATTAACCGCGCTTCTACCTGTTGATATAAACACCCTTACTACTAAGCTATTGCATCAGCTTGAGCTAAAAACTAAAACCTGCAAAATAATGAATGAACGCTCAGGGCAATTACTCTCAAGCCAGCGTCGGTTGTTACAGCGCTTAACTGGCGGTGAAAACAAACAAGCTTACCCAGAAATGCCTTTATAAATACGTTACATAAAGGCATTTTCTTGTTTAGTCACTTTGCGCTATATTTTTACTTTACTCCTATTATTACCTTTTAAAACCCTATCTTGAGTCCAAAAATAGTTGTTCCGCTAAAACTTAGTATTATTAGCTTTTGTGCAACTTTGCGGCTAATTGTATTTATAATAAGCAAATAGCGGCTAACGTCACCTTTATTAGACTAAAGAATGATTGCTGCTGAATCTGCTGATTTTATGACCTTTTCGCTATTCTGCATGACAAGATCACACTGTAAAAACAAAACAATAAACCACTGAATTTAAAGACCTTTTAAATTTAACAAGCCAGTTACAACACATCCCTTTGCTATTTTTGTTAACATTTACAAAGCGTTAAACTGGGCTATGCACGACCTTTTGCCTAATTACAATATGTAGCAAGCTGTTTTACTCTGCGCACTCAACGTTCATTTGCTTTGTAAAAGCTGTATTTTTATTTTGAGTTAGCAACTAAGTTGCAGGAGAAGTCATGACCACCAAGCCGCTAGATGATAATTCATCTGATGCTATACCAGGAGCGGATACTCAAACCGCGTCCGATAGCTATGAAAATCTTCATAAACCCAGCTCTGAGTTTGAAAGCCGCGACGCTTATCTAGAGCACGAACTGCAAATTATGCAGCCAAAACGCTGGCGTCCAAATTTACCGTTTAGAGATTATCGCTTTGAATTTGAAGACACCATTCCAGCAATGGCCGCTACTATAGGTAAAGTTGTGATGGTTGCAGCCATTGCTGCCACGTTTGCAGGCCCTTTGGGGTTGAGTGATGGTTTTGTACTTGAAAACGTACGCTACGAACTTTTAATTGTTTCGTTATTTATTTTACTATTTTCTGGCTTTATTTTACCGACCGCTAACTTAGCGGGTACTCATGGCCCACTCATTCCATTAATTCCTATTGTGGTTGCCGCAGGCGGACACCCTATGGCCTTTGGTTTGCTCATAGGAGCCTTTGGATTGATATTAGCATTTAGTAAAGGCGGCAGTCTCATGGCAAAGCTCACCAGTAAAGGGGTGTGTGGTGGCCTACTCCTCTATTTAGGCTTTGTGGGTACCATTTCACAAGTTAAAAAGCTGTTTGCATGGGCTGAAGAAATTCAAATGACCCATATTGCCTTTATCGTAATCTTAGCCACAATTTTACTTTATGCTTTATTGGAGCATTATAAAAAACGCTGGTTAGCCGTGCCACTGAGCTGTTTAATTGGTGGTTTTACTGCTTTTGCATTGGGTGCACCGTTTGAGTTTCATACTGCACCGGGCTTACCAAACATGAACCCTATGTACTGGTGGGGCGAAAACACCGGCTGGATGCTTGGCTTACCAACAGCTGAAAGCTTTGTAGTTGTACTTCCTTTTGCAGTTTTAGCAGTTGCTATGTGGTCGCCTGACTTTTTAGGCCATCAAGTATTTCAAAAAATTAGTTACCCAGAGCGTACTGAAAAAGTACAAATGAATATTGACGATACCATGCTTAGCGCATCAACAAGACAAACCTTTGGCTCGCTTTTAGGCGGTGCTAACTTTGCGTCATCTTGGGGCACTTACATTGTTCCTGCTGCTATTGCAAAACGCCCTATTCCTGCAGGCGCAATTTTAACTGCGTTATTTTGTATAATCGCGGGTGTTTGGGGCTATCCAATGGACTTAGCTATTTGGCAGCCAGTATTATGTGTTGCATTAATTGTAGGGGTGTTTATTCCACTACTTGAAGCGGGTATGGAAATGACCCGTGAAGGTAAAACCACCCAATCAGCCGCCATTGTGGTGTTTGCATCAAGCCTAGTAAACCCTGCATTTGGTTGGTCACTAACTATGCTACTTGATAACTTGGGCCTTATTGGCTGTAAAGAAAGAAGTGCTGATTTATCGCGAATGAGCCGCTGGGTCATCCCACTTATTATGTTTGTGCTATTAACCGGTGTAATGGCACTGGTAGGTATGCTACCAGGCATTCCTGCGCTAATGCCAAGCTTTAGACATTAATTCCTTTATTAAACAGCAAAGCGAGCTTTAATAGCTCGCTTTTTTATTGTACTTATAAAAAACCAGCACAGTGTTCCTGTAATAATCCCCCCTGAAGTAACAGTCCCTGAAATAATTACAAGCCACCCTGCAGAATTTTTATAAAACTCGCCACCAGCTAAAAAACTTTATGAATAAAAAACCATAACCAATTGATATATAAATTAAATTAAAAATTTCACTTTCTGGTATAGGCTTTGCAACTTTATAAGTGAACGTTAAAAATCATTTTATTAGTAACGCTTTTAAAATGAAAAATCATCACTCTTAATAAGGAGCTAATTATGAATAGCGATCGTATCGAAGGAAATTGGAAAGAACTTAAAGGTAAAGCGCAGCAAAAATGGGGCGATCTTACCAACGATGATTTAGATAAAATTGAAGGTAGCCGTACCGAGCTTGTTGGTAAAATTCAGCAAAAATACGGTAAATCCAAAGATGAGGCCGAGCGCGAAGTAAATGACTTTGAGAAAGGTCATTAATATAAAGCGTGTTAACAGCTTTACTTGCTAATAAAAAACCGCCAATTGGCGGTTTTTTTGTTATCTCAAGCTTAACTATTTTGCCAGCGCTAACTTCACTGCTGCTTCGGCATGTATTTTGGTGGTATCGTAAAGTGGAACCTGTGTATGTTGTGGCTTTACCAACAAAGCGATTTCAGTACAACCTAAAATGATGGCCTGCGCGCCTTGTGCAAATAAGCGCTCTATAATACGTATATAATCAGCTCGCGAATCGTCATCAATAACCCCTTGGCATAACTGCGAATAAATAACCTCGTGCACTCGCTTTCGCTCATTAGGCTCAGGTATTAATACCTCAATGTTATGCTTATCGATTAAACGCTCTTTGTAAAAGTTTTGCTCCATTGTAAATTGCGTTCCCAACAACCCTACTCGCGTAATGTTATCGTGCTTTAGTTGCTCGGCGGTGGCATCGGCGATGTGCAAAATAGGAATGGTAATATTACTAGCAATCTCATCGGCCACTTTATGCATAGTGTTGGTACAAATAAGTAAAAAGTCGGCACCACCAACCTCTACAGATTTAGCTGCCTCGGTGAGAATATTGGCTGTTTGTTGCCAGTCGCCCTGATGCTGCAGCGTTTCAATTTCCGCAAAATCAACACTCACCATACAAATTTTGGCACTATGCAGTCCACCCAATGAGTTTTTAACGCCTTCGTTTAAAGCTTTATAATAACTGGCTGTTGACTCCCAACTCATACCACCCAACATACCGATTGTTTTCATAGCTAGTTCCCACTCTCGATTACAGTTTACGTTTCACAGTAAGTTAAAAATAGCCGCTCTTCACTAGAAACTTAATTAGCCTTATTAACTGCACTGATCACAGCGTCAGACAATAACAACTTATCGTCTTTATATACTTCAAGCCAACCTGGTGGTGAGGTATCACAACCAATTACAGTTACTTGCAATACGTAACTGTAACGTCCGTTTTTAAACGTATAGTGATGATTGCCGCCACTACCTTCAAAGGTAATATCACCATTAATTAAAACCAGATCAGGCTTATCGCTTGGGCTTTTATCAATGCTCCACGACGCATAACGGAAGTTTCCATCGCCTAAATCATCAACACGAACTCGGTATTTTGATGTTTTCCAATCAAGTATTGGTTTTTGAAAGGTTTTAATACTTGAATGGAGTGATTGTTTATTTTGAGCGATTAACTTTTCTGCATGTGCTTGCTCAGTGCTATTTTGTGTATTCACAGCAAGAACTTTGCCGTCTGTGTCTACCCACATTACGCCGTTATTGAGCATAATGCCGCGCCAACCTACGTTATCCCAGTCGGTATTGATATTAGAGCTGGCAATAACTGCGGCGAGTTTATCATCAAACACTTCATCAAAACGCTCTATCAACTCAGCTTCATTTTTAATAGCTGGCAGTGGATTTCGTCGTTGTAGCGGGTAACGTATAAGTGCAGCAATAGCCGCTCTATCATCAGCTTTAAACGCTGTAATAATGGGTGAAATACTCTCGTGATACTTTTGCTCAAGCGCAAATGTATTCGATGTGAAAAGTAGGGACAAGCAAAGCAATATATAATGTAAATACTTCATTTGTAGTCCTTTTATTTAAAGTTATTGAAAATGCATTGTATAAAGGTAGGTAATACCTGACACTAAGTGAAAATATAAGGTCAAAAGCAACTTTATAAAAATATAATGTATCTTAAGGCTTTAGGTAGCCTTAAATTTCTAAATTACAACTTTGGATTTTCTAACTTTTTTAATAAAAGGTTAAATACATTTTCTTGAATGCCTTCTAAATATTCCAACCATTCATTATCATACTGAATATTAAAAATGTGATCATAATTATTTTTTTTACTTATATTATCTGATAAAACTTTAAATTCTGACGACCAGCTAGGATCCATTTTATCAAATCGCCGCTGATCAATAGTATCCATAAGCCTTTCAACATCATTTGCTAATTTATACAATTTTTCAAAATCACCTTCTAATATTTTATATTTATCTGGAGACAAAAATCTTAGGCGTATTACAGAGTTAGACAATTTATTATGAGCGATTATAAACTTTTGATGAAACTCTAGTGTCGACTTTAAAGAACGCTTCCACTTCTCCTCCGCAATATCTTGCTTGTCTTTTGAAGAACTACTGAATGACTCCAAGCAACTTTTCGTTTCTAGTTGATATAAAGTACAATACATCCAGCTGTGGAAATATTCTCCTTTTACGCAACTAAGTATTTCGAATCTTTCATATGCCCCATCAATCCGTTTTCGACTCTTATACTCAACAATTGCGATAATCACGGCATAAATAGTTCCCACTCCCCCAATCCAGCTACCAAAATCAGGCCAAAAATTAGAATGTCCATTAGAGTGGTAGAGGATTTCATAAGCACCTATAGAAGTAATAAGAAGAGCAATAAGTGTCATTAATACAAATTTCTTTCTATTCCAAAGCCCTGTAATTTTATCCCTCAAAATAACTAATCCTTATTTAAATAACTTACAAATACACCTGCCGCTTGAGTAACTAAAATTTCATTTAGTTTTGGCGACTAATAGTTTCAAATTATTACTAAGCAATTGCTTCATATAAGTTTTTCAACGTTTACCTAATATTAATTCAGTTAAAGAGAAATCACCAATAGTGCCTGCATAACCATATTATATGATTTCAACTGATTGTTCTTAAACAACGTAATAAAAGTAAAAAACGAGCCTAACTTGGCTCGTTTTTGTTTTACTGATAGCTGACAGCTAAAAACTGACCGCTTCAACTTTTGACCGCTGCTCTTTTATTCCGGATCATACCCCAAATTAGGCGATAGCCACCTTTCGGCTTCTGCGAGCGTCATATTAGTTCGCTTGGCGTAGTCTTCTACCTGATCCTTCTGTACTGCTGCTACCGCGTAGTATTTAGCTTGTGGGTGTGAGAAGTACCAACCTGATACCGCTGCACCTGGCCACATGGCGTACGAGCTGGTGAGCTGCATACCAATGCGTTTTTCGGTATCGAGTAACTGCCAAATTTTCTTTTTCTCGGTGTGCTCTGGGCACGCAGGGTAACCCGGCGCAGGGCGAATACCTTGGTAGTTTTCGCGAATTAGTTCATCGTTACCGAGGTTTTCATCGGGTGCATATCCCCAGTACTCTTTACGCACTTGTTCGTGCAGGTATTCTGCAAAGGCCTCGGCAAGCCTGTCGGCAACGGCTTTTACCATTATTTTATTGTAGTCGTCTTGCTTGGCATCGAACGCGTCAGCAAGATCGTCTTCTTCTAAGCCACCTGTTACCGCAAACGCACCAAAGTAATCTGGCGTGCCTTTTGGCGCAATGTAATCGGCTAAACAGTAATTAGCAAAGTCGGTTTTTTCGGTTTGCTGGCGCAAATGGCACGAAGTAGTTAATAGCTCTTTTCGCGTTTCATCGGTGTAAATTTCTATGTCATCGCCCACACGGTTAGCTGGGAATAAACCAATTACACCTAGTGGTTGCAAAGTGCCTGATTTTTCAAGGTCGTCGAGCATATCGTTGGCGTCTTTAAATAGGCTTTGTGCCTGTTCGCCCACTACTTCATCGTCCATTATGCGCGGATACTTACCGGCGATTGACCAGGTCATAAAGTACGGCGTCCAGTCTATGTATTTGCGTAAAGTCGCGATTGATACATTTTTAAACTCGGTCACGCCCAGCTTTTTCGGCACGGGTGGTGTGTAGTTATCCCAATCGAGCTTTGCAGCATTATCGCGGGCGCGCTGTATGGTAACTGGTTTTGAGCGCGGCTTTTTGCGTGCTTGTTGTTCGCGTACTTTGTCGTACTCGGCGGTGGTTTTAGATAAAAATTCTGCTTTATGCTCTTTTGATAATAAATTAGACACCACACCCACGGCGCGGCTGGCGTTATTTACATACACCACGCCTTTGTCGTACTGCGGCTCTATTTTTACTGCGGTATGCGCTTTTGAGGTGGTTGCCCCGCCAATCATTAACGGCAGCTCAAAGCCTCGGCGTTTCATTTCTTTGGCAACGTGTACCATTTCATCAAGCGATGGGGTAATTAAGCCCGAAAGGCCTATAATATCGGCTTTTTCGTCAATCGCGGTTTGCAGTATTTTATCTGCTGGCACCATTACCCCAAGGTCGATTACTTCGTAGTTATTACATTGTAGTACTACGCCAACAATGTTTTTACCTATGTCATGCACGTCACCTTTTACGGTAGCCATAACAATTTTACCATTGGTGGCGCCCTCTTCTTTTTCGGCTTCAATGAATGGGTCGAGGTAGGCGACCGCGCGTTTCATTACCCGAGCCGATTTAACCACTTGCGGTAAAAACATTTTACCGGCACCAAATAAATCCCCAACCACGTTCATGCCATCCATAAGTGGCCCTTCAATGACGTGAATAGGTTTATCGGCGCCAGCACGGCACTCTTCTGTATCTTCATCTATAAAGGTGGTTATGCCTTTTACTAGAGCATGCTCTAGGCGTTTTTCAACCGACCAAGTGCGCCATTCTAAATCTTCTACCCGCTCAGCTTGTGCCATGCCTGAATATTTAGGCGCAAGTTCAACAAGGCGCTCGCCAGCACCGGGGTCGGTATTAAGAATTACATCTTCTACAGCTTTACGAAGTTCCTCGGGGATGTCGTCGTAAACCGCAAGCTGCCCTGCGTTTACTATGCCCATATCCATACCCGCTTTTATAGCATGGTATAAAAACACCGAGTGAATCGCTTCACGTACTGGGTTATTACCTCTGAATGAAAACGATACGTTTGATACCCCACCCGACACTTTACAATGGGGTAAGTTTTGCTTGATACGGCGGGTGCCTTCAATAAATTCTACGGCGTAGTTGTCGTGCTCTTCTATGCCGGTGGCAACGGCAAATATGTTGGGGTCGAATATAATGTCTTCTGGCGGGAAGCCTATTTCGTCGACCAAAATACGGTAGCTGCGCTCACAAATTTCAAACTTACGGTCGGCGGTATCGGCTTGGCCGTCGGTATCAAACGCCATCACAACAGCGGCGGCGCCAAAGCGTTTTATAATTTTAGCTTGGCGAATAAACGGCTCTTCACCCTCTTTAAGTGAAATGGAGTTAACAATGGCCTTGCCTTGAATACACTTTAAGCCTGCTTCTATAACTTCCCACTTTGAGGAGTCGACCATTATAGGTACTTTAGAAATATCAGGCTCTGAGGCAATTAAGTTTAAAAACTTCACCATGGCCGCTTTTGAGTCCAGCATGGCTTCGTCCATGTTGATATCAATAACTTGGGCGCCATTTTCTACTTGTTCGCGGGCCACATTCAGGGCGGTCTCGTAGTCTTCTTCCATGATCAAACGTTTAAACATGGCCGAGCCAGTTACGTTAGTACGCTCGCCGACATTGGTAAATACTGCAATTTGTTGGGTCATTGGCGGCTCCTTAATTTAAGTTACAGGCTTCTAGGCCTGATAAACGCATGCGCACTTCAAGCTCTGGTAATTTTCGTGGTGCTGTGCCTTCAAGCCCTTTGGCAAAGGCACGAATGTGCGCAGGCGTAGTGCCGCAGCAACCGCCAACAATATTAATAAAGCCCGATTTACCCCAATCTATGATCTCTTTTGCCATGTCGTCTGCTTCTAAATCGTATTCTCCGAACTCATTGGGTAAGCCCGCATTAGGGTGAACAGAGACAAAGGTTTCGCACACGCGCGATAGCTCTTCAACGTATTGGCGAAGTAAATCTGGCCCAAGAGCGCAATTTAAGCCAATTGAAAGCGGCTTAATATGGCGAATAGAGTTATAAAATGCTTCGGTGGTTTGCCCTGAAAGCGTGCGGCCTGAGGCGTCGGTGATAGTGCCTGATATCATCACTGGTAATGTACGCCCTGCTTGTTCAAACGCCTCTTCTACCGCGAATGAGGCGGCTTTTGCATTAAGCGTGTCGAATATTGTTTCGATTAAAATAATATCTACACCGCCTTCCATAAGTGCAAGGGTCGACTCCACATACGCAGTCACTAACTTATCAAAGGTGATATTACGATAGCCAGGGTCGTTTACATCCGGCGATAACGAACAGGTTTTAGATGTTGGCCCTAAAACACCCGCTACATAGCGCGGTTTTTCTGGGGTTTTAGCGCTAAATTCATCACATACAGCACGGGCTAACTTAGCTGACTCTAAATTAACTTCACGGCTTATACTCGCCATGTCGTAATCTTCCATCGAAATAGTGGTCGAGTTAAAGGTGTTAGTTTCGATAATATCGGCACCGGCGGCTAAAAAACTGCGGTGTATGTCAGTAATAATTTCAGGCTTGGTTAGGCTTAATAAATCGTTATTACCTTTAATAAGCACGTGCCAATCTTTAAAACGTTCACCACGGTAATCTTGCTCTTCAAGCTTATGCGCTTGGATCATGGTTCCCATTGCACCATCTAAAATTAAAATGCGCTGTTTGAGCGCAGTGCTCAGCTGTTCATGCTTATTGTTTTGAGGATTATTCGGCATAGTTGTTAGTCCTTACGTCTTGGCTAACTAAGTTAATATCATAGGGTGTGGTTTGGTAAACATAATAATTTAACCAGTTTGAAAACAGTAAAAACGCGTGGCTTTGCCATGTTTTAGACGGTTGTTTGCTGGCATCGTCATCAGGAAAATAGTTTTCAGGCTTTGGCGCATCGGGGCTTTTTTGTAAATCGCGCTCATATTCGGCTTTTAAACTGTCGGCATCGTATTCGGGGTGGCCGGTAATAAACACTTGGCTGCCCGATTTATTTTTAAGTAAATACGCCCCTACTCGTTCAGAGCCTGCTAATACCACCAGCTCTTCACAGGCGTTTATTTTATTAATATCTATGTGGCCATAGCGTGAGTGGGGTACTAAAAAGGTATCGTCAAAGCCGCGGGTAAGTGCACCATGGGCAAAGTAGCATTGATGGGTAAACACCCCGCAGAGTTTGTTGTCTTTTAAATCGCGCTTTAAATTATAACGGTGGTATAAGGCCGCGTGTGCAGCCCAGCACGAAAACAAGGTAGAAGTTACATGTTGCTCGGCCCAATCAATAATTACTTTGAGCTCTTCCCAATACGCTACTTCTTCATACTCTAAATGTGCGAGCGGTGCACCGGTAATTAACAGTGCATCGTAGTTGTTGTTTTTTACTTCTGAGAAATAACGATAAAAAGTATCTAAGTGTTGCTCTGAGTTGCTACTACTGCGGTGCGTATCAAGGCGCAATAGCTCAACATTTACTTGCAGCGGAGAGTTAGCCAACAAGCGAATAAACTGTACTTCGGTTTCTACTTTATTAGGCATAAGATTAAGAATAGCCAAACGCATAGGGCGTATTTCTTGGGTTTTTGCACGCGTTTTTGGCATTACAAACACGTTTTCATGACGTAAACGTGCAATAGCTGGCAATTCGTCTTCTACTGTAATTGGCATTCTTAAAGCTCCTGCTCATAAAAACCGAGAGTTAATACGCTCTCATTATGAACAGAATGCCAAAAATATCAACCTCTAGATGTATAGATGTCTAAATGAAATTTATTCACGCGGTTTGTATAAATTGAATATGTACTTTAAAACAGTGCCATTCGTTGACTGTTTCACCTGTGAGCCACTACAATACAGCATTGAAATTTTTATTATTATTTGAAGGCTTCTTCCATGGTTTTACCTGATAAGTTTATATTCTCGATGAGTCGAGTATCTAAGGTTGTGCCACCAAAACGCACTATCTTAAAAGATATTTCGTTGCATTTTTTCCCAGGCGCAAAAATTGGTGTGCTAGGTTTAAATGGTTCTGGTAAATCATCACTACTTCGCATTATGGCGGGTGTTGATGAAGAGTTTGAAGGTGAAGCTCGCCCTCAACCAGGCACTAAAATTGGTTACTTACCGCAAGAGCCTGTTTTAGACGAAAGCAAAACAGTTCGTGAAATTGTTGAAGAAGCTGTAGGTGAAGTAAAACATGCCCTTAACCGCCTTGACGAAGTGTATAACGAATACGCAATGGAAGGTGCTGACTTTGACGCACTGGCTAAAGAGCAAGGTGAATTAGAAGCGGTTATTCAAGCCCACGATGGTCATAATATCGATAACGTTTTAGAGCGTGCTGCCGATGCACTTCGTTTACCTGAGTGGGATGCTAAAATTGAGCACCTATCGGGTGGTGAGCGCCGTCGTGTTGCTATTTGTCGTTTGTTACTTGAAAAACCAGACATGCTGATTCTCGATGAACCAACTAACCACTTAGATGCTGAGTCGGTTGCCTGGTTAGAGCGCTTCTTACATGACTACGAAGGCACTGTTGTGGCAGTAACGCATGACCGTTACTTCCTTGATAATGTAGCAGGTTGGATTTTAGAGCTTGACCGTGGTGAAGGTATTCCGTGGGAAGGTAACTACTCGTCTTGGCTTGAGCAAAAAGATGCCCGCTTACAACAAGAGCAAAAATCTGAAAAAGCACGTCAAAAATCAATTGCACAAGAACTTGAGTGGGTGCGTTCAAACCCTAAAGGTCGTCAAGCTAAGTCAAAAGCACGTATGGCGCAGTTTAGCGAGCTACAACAGTCTGATTACCAAAAACGTAACGAAACCAACGAATTGTTTATTCCACCTGGCCCACGTTTAGGTGACCAAGTATTAGAAGTAAACAACTTACGTAAAAGCTTTGGCGACCGCGTTTTAATTGATGACTTAAGCTTTAGCATGCCTAAGGGCGCTATTGTGGGTATTATTGGTGCCAATGGTGCAGGTAAATCAACGCTATTTAAAATGTTAAGCGGTGAAGAGCAGCCAGATAGCGGTAATATCAGCATTGGTGAAACAGTAGAACTGGCAACTGTTGATCAGTTCCGTGGCAACATGGACGAAAGTAAAACGGTATTCCAAGAAATCTCTGACGGCCAAGATGTACTAAAAATTGGTAACTTTGAGTTCCCAAGCCGTGCTTACGTTAGCCGTTTTAACTTTAAAGGTAACGATCAGCAAAAGTTTGTTAAAGACTTATCTGGCGGTGAGCGCAACCGTTTACACCTAGCTAAGCTGTTAAAAGCAGGCGGCAACGTGGTACTTCTAGATGAGCCAACCAATGACTTGGACGTTGAAACATTACGTGCTCTTGAGAATGCTATTTTAGAATTCCCAGGTTGTGTAATGTGTATCTCGCATGACCGTTGGTTCCTTGACCGTATTGCTACACACATTTTAGATTACCGCGACGAAGGCCAAATTAACTTCTTTGATGGTAACTACACTGAATACGAAGAGTGGCTTAAAAAGACTCTTGGCGCAGAAGCTGCCCAGCCTAAGCGCATAAAGTATAAAAAAATTGGCTAACAGCCACAGTGAATAAGTTAAAAGCCCTGCATTTAATGCGGGGCTTTTTTATGCGAGCTATTTTTATCTTTAAGCAAATTGGCGTGTTGGGCATTACCAGCTATGCTTATTATAAATAACAGCTTTATAAGATTATTATGCAAAACCGTCGGCAATTTTCTCGTATTATGTTCTCTACTGCAGCGCAATTAGTTATGGCTAGCAGCCAGTATGAATGCACTCTATTAGATATCTCTTTACATGGTGCGCTGATCACTAAAAGCGATGCCTTTACAGGCAACAAAAATGACGAAGCAATATTACGTTTTACTTTGCCACAAAGCGATATTGAAATAAAAATGCCGGTGGTTATTCGTCACATAGAAGAAAACCATATTGGTCTTAAATGCCATAGTATTGATATAGACAGTATCACGCATTTAAAGCGTTTAGTTGAGCTAAACCTTGCTGATGAAACATTATTACACCGCGAGCTTGAAACGCTTATTCACCAAACATAAATAGACGCACTGCGTGAAGTTTATTACCATAATCAAAAATAATTAAACGACGCAGATATGAGTTTAAACCCCAATCTACCTTTAGTTTATCATCCTAACTACTCGTTTAGTTTTGATCCCAAGCATCGCTTTGTAATGAGTAAATTTGCTCAGCTACACCAGCATGTTAAAACCCTTGGACTTGCTGGCAGTAATATCACAGAACCACCACATGGTAGTGTAGAAGAGCTAGAAATAGTACATTGTGAAAACTACATTCACGATTTATGGCATAACCGCCTAGATGAAAAAGCCATGCGCCGTATTGGCTTGCCTTGGTCACAAGCACTAATGAACCGCACATTTACCGCTCCGCTGGGAACACTGCAAACTGCGCGTTTAGCACTTGAAAATGGGCTTGCGTGCCATTTAGCGGGCGGCACTCACCATGCTCATAGTGATTTTGGCTCAGGTTTTTGTATGGTGAACGATTTAGCCTTTACCGCACAAACGTTAATTCAAAATCGTGAAGTGACCAACGTACTGATTTTTGATTTAGATGTTCACCAAGGCGATGGCACCGCAGCTATGCTGGCTCATCAACCTTATGCGTTTACCTGTTCGATACACTGTGAAAAAAACTTCCCGTTTAGAAAGTCCCCTAGCGATTTAGATATTGGTTTAGCCAATAATATGCAAGATGCTGAATATTTAGGTATTGTTGACGATACGCTACAATTTTTATTAAACGAGCTTAACCCGGATCTGGTTTTATACGATGCTGGCGTTGATATTTGGCAAGAGGATGGCTTAGGCAAACTGGATATTAGTTGGCAAGGGATAGAAAAGCGCGATCACTTAGTGCTTAAACACTGCCTTGCAAATAATACTCCTGTTGCCACTGTGATTGGTGGAGGCTATGACAGAGATCATCAGCGCCTAGCAAAGCGCCATGGCATTGTTATAGAGCAAGCGGCTAGTTTTTAATTATATTTTTAACTGACTTGGCGTAATGCCGGTCCAACGCTTAAATGCTCGGCGAAAGTTAGGAATATCATAAAATGCAAGCCGATCAGCCACTCGTTCATTACCTTGCTGGCACACCCCCAGTAAATGCAGAGCTTTAAGTTTATTTTGCTCATCTTGTAATTGAGAGTAACTGACACCGTGTTGTTTTAACTTACGTTTAAACGTAGCAGAGCTCATGGCAAAATGCTCAGCACTGTTAGCAAGGCTGTTGTTTTTATCACGGTAAATGCGCTGGCACACAGCCTCAACAAAAGACTGTGATACATTCTTATGTAACTCACTTTGCGCTATGCACTGCTGCCACCTAAGCTGACTAGCCTCTGGGTTTGTGCACTTAAGTAGTTGTTTATTAAAGTGCCAACGGGTATAGGGTTGTTCAAACCGTATTCGTAAGCCTAAGTGTTGCTCATATTCTTGAATATGCCGAGGGCGTTCACAAGTAAAGTCAAAATAACAATGTGGATACACATTACATACTCGTTTTAGTAAGCTCATTAACGCAGCGCTGTATATTTCAAAACAATAATTTTTTAATGACTCGTCCATACCGATACTCGGTTGCAAGTACAGATATAAATCGTCTTTAAATATATGCCTACGGGTAAATAATAAAGGGGCAATAACGGTACTAATTTGTTGTAATTGCTTCAAAGCCATACCTAAACTGGGGCTTAAACGCACACTTTGCACTGCTGGGCTAACGTCATTAACCAATTGATGACCCAGTAAAAAGCCACTATCATTACTCTTCATTAAGGCTTTAAACTGGCTAATTAAAGCCAATAACTGCGATAAACTAAAGCGCTGTGATAGATCATATAAATCTTGCTCAAAAATACCCGTACCACGCAGCAATTTATGCAGCGGGATCCCTCGCCCTTGAGCAAGCTCCACCAGCGCAGTGATCATTCCCTCCGCGCTGAGGTATTTATCATCTAGGCTAATATACTGCTGCACCTACAAGGGCCTTTTCTTGTTGTAATTGTTGATGTAACTGGCTGGTTTGCTGCACTGGATCTTGCGCTAAATCCATTGCCATGGTGGCGGTTAAAATATGCTGAAACTGTGCGCCTTTGCTTTTTGCGACTTTAAAAGCACAATGGTTAAGCGCCGCTTTCATTTGCGCTAGTAATTCTTTGGCTTGGCTTTGGCTGGTATTCGGCATAAGCATAATAAAACAATCGCCAGCATAGCGACAAAGCACATCATTCAAACGGCAATTCATTACTAATAAGTCACTAATTTCTCGCAGTAACCTATCACCTTCACTAAAACCAAACTGCGCATTAAACTTTGCAAAATCACGAATATCAATAACACCTAAAGTGCCGCCTTGCTGCTCTGTTTGTTGTTGCTGCATGAGTGAATGTAAGTAGTTAACTCGGTATAACCCTGTTACCGGACAGACTTTTTCATGTTCGCGAAGATGCGCTTCACGACGACGCAATTGACGATTTAGAACAAATTGCTCTTGATGCCAATAATAAAGCCCTGCGCTGGTAAGCGACATACCAAACGGCGCTGGTAGTGACTCAAACCAGGTGAGCCATAATTGTGAAGGTTGTTTTAACCACTCATCAAGTAAATCGAGTGTAGCTGAGAACATAAACAAACCTAAACCTAACACTAATAAGGTAGTTACTTTGCCTGGCGGACGTGAAATAAGTAACGCAACTATCCAGCTGAGGGTCATCAACACAATACCGCCCTCACCAACAATATCGAGCCACGCAATTTCTTGCCATTGCTTAAGTTCGCCAAAGTAAGCGCATATTGCTACAGCAATAACTAATAATAAAATGATGGTATTAGTTAATTTTGCATGGCTGGTAAATGGGTTATATCGCATTGTTTAAGTCTTCTAAGATTTACACTATTACGTATGCTAGCGCGGTACTGATTTATTAGGCAGAGTCATTTTGGCTCATTGATATGACATTGAGATTAAAATTTATAAGTATTTAACCTAGTAATAACCATTTTTAGTGCTCTGGAGCCGTGTTTAAACAGCTCAAATGTCTGTTTGAAAAGTACTAAGTTGGCGTTTTGTCAGGAATTAACTGTAAAACTGTCACATTAGCGTCATTAACTTTTTTTAGTTTGCTCACCAAACCAAGGACAACCGGAGCAAATCAATGAAACAATTTAAGTTAAATGCTGTTGTGGCGGCATTAGCACTGAGCCAATTTAGTGTTAGCGTGAATGCAGAGGAACAAACATCGCCAAGGGAACCTGAAGTAAAGGTTTCTGAAGAGCTTGTGGTCTATGGCGAGATTGGTTATCGCAACCGCTCGCAAGAACTAGCGCCCACGCTGGAATACTCACAAGAATACTTTCAACGCTTTGAGCCACTTACCGCCGGTGATGCGCTAAAGCGTGTTCCTAGTGTGACTTTTTTATCTGACGTACTTGAATCAGACGGCGCACGTATGCGCGGCTTAAGCCCTGCTTACACAAAAGTACTTATTAATGGCGAAGAAGTTCCGGGCGCCGGTGCTGACCGTTCATTTTTTGTGGACCGTATTCCAGCAGAATTAATTGAGCGTGTAGAAATTATTCGTTCATCAAGTGCCAACCGCTCTGCCGATGCTATAGCAGGCACACTTAATATTGTACTACGCGATGGCTATAGCTTAGACGGCGGTTATATTCGCGCTGGTGGCTTACGTTACGATGACGGCGAACTAAAAGAAAGCTTTGCGGGCGTTTACGGTACTGAGTTTGCAGGTGGCCGTTTACTAGTAGGTGCCAATTTACAAGGTCGTTATAACCCAAAACAAAAATCAAGCAGACGTTATGGCGATAGCCCTGAAAATAACCCGAATTACGCTACAGACGATTTTGATAACCGTGAAGATCAATCTGATATCCGTGATGGTGATGATACCTCTTTAAATGCCAGCTTTGAAAAGGTGTTTGATAACGGTGGCAAGTTTGATATTAGCGCCATGTGGGTTGATACCGATCGTACCGAAGATGAGCGCTCTTTTGAATACGACGACGCATCTGCAACCTCAGGCTCTGTCGTTGAGGGTGGTAATTTAATCTCAGATAACGCAAACGTTTCGTTTATTGATCAAACCAACTACAACATTAATTCTGGCTATGAGTTACCACTACTGGGCGGTACCAGCAAATTTAAGTTAGGTTATGCCAGCTTTGAAGAGTCTGTTTACGAACAAGAAGTTGAGCTTGATACGTCAGAGCTCCCAATGGTGTTTGAAGAAGCAGAAGAAACCGTTGATATCGATGATAAAGAATGGTCATTACAATGGCAGCACAGCTTACTGGTAGGTGACTCGAAAGAAGTTCAATTTGGTGCTTTTGTGCAAGGCAAAGAGCGCGATACCGCCATTTTTGTCGCTGAAGATGAGCTGGAAAAAGACTTTACCAATTGGGAGCAATTCTCTCAGAATCCACTGACTCTTGCCGGTTTTAATAACGAATTTGAACCAGTAGACGGCGGTGTTAATAAACTTGAAGAAGACCGTTTTGACTTATTTGCGCTAATCAAGCATGAAGCGGATGTGTTCTCATGGGAGATGGGGGTGCGCTGGGAGTCAACTGACTCAAGTATTACCGATACCAATGAAGGCGTTACTGCCGAAAATGATTATGACTTTTTCTTACCGTCGGCTCACTTTCGTTACAGCGTCAGTGATAACGGACGAGTCAGCGCCTCTGTTGCTCGCAGCTTACGTCGCCCTGACTTTGACTACATGACACCCGCCCTACTTGAAGAAGAGCTCGCTGATAATGACTTTTTAGGCAACCCAAGTCTCAAACCAGAATCATCTTGGGGTATCGATTTAGGTTACGAATACCGTTTAGGTAAAAGTGGCGTTGTCGGTGTAAACGTATTTTACCGTGACGTTAGCGACCTTATTGAAATTGCCAGTACCGGTGTTGAAGGCTCAGAAGGCGAAGGCACATTTGTACTGCAACCACAAAATACCGGCGACGGTACAGTTCAAGGTATTGAGTTTGATTTATCAACCCCACTGAGCGCCTTGAACATGCCTAATACAGGTATCTTCTTAAATTACTCTTGGCTTGACAGTGAAGTTGAAGACAGTTTTGGTAAGCGTAAATTTAACGACCAGTCTGATTATGTTTATAACGTTGGCTTTATCCAAGATTTACCAACACTACGCGCATCATTTGGTGCAACGTACCGTAACCAAGGTGATGCATACGGACGCTTTGTGGGTGAAGAAGTAACAACCTCTTACGGTGCAGATTTAGAGCTTTTCGTTGAAAAGCGCTGGGATGACATCACCCTTCGCCTAGTTGGTTCAAACTTACTGGATGCCAGTAAAGACGAAGTTTTCAATAAGTTTGACTCACTTGATGATCAAAACAATCGTGCCTTTGATGAGTACGAGCTTGAATCGGAAGAAGCAGGCCCTGTGATTCAAGTAATGCTGCGTTACGCATTCTAATCACACGTATTGTCATTTTAAGCACGTAATGGCAAACCATCGCGTGCTTTTTTGGAGTTAAAACATGTTTAAATTGTCTTTCATAATGGCTGCGCTACTGTGCTCATCAGCGCTTAGTGCAAACGAGCCTGTTATTTATAAAGATGCACTATACCAGCAACAAAAAATAACCAAGTTAAATACGCTACCCGACAGCCTTAACTTTATGGTTATTGGTGATTGGGGACACAACGGCCACTTTTATCAAAAAGAAGTGGCTCATCAGCTAGAAATTGCCATGTACCAAACCGATGCCGATTTTATTGTCTCGACCGGCGATAACTTTTACCCAAATGGCGTGGCAAGTGTGAACGATCCTCTTTGGCAATCAGCCTTTGAGAACATATACCATGGCCCACACACATTTGAAGATTGGTATGTTGTTTTAGGTAACCACGATTACTTGGGTAATGCCCAAGCACAAATTGACTACACCGCAAAAAGTCAGCGCTGGCAGTTACCTGCAAGGTACTACAGTAAAACATTTGCGCTTGAAAACAACGAGCAAGTGTTAATGGTGTTTTTAGATACCAACCCAATTCAGCCTGAATATAAAGACCGTGATAAATACCGTTCAACCCAAGGACAAGACTATAAAACCCAACTTACTTGGCTTGAAACCCAACTTGGTGGCAGTAACGCAAAATGGAAAATTGTGGTAGGCCATCACCCGCTTTATTCAAGTGGTAAACGCTTTGGCCGCAACCAAGGGCTTCGCGACATTTTAGAACCTATTTTGGAGCGTCATAACGTGCACGCTTATATCGCAGGGCACGAGCACGACTTGCAATACAATCAACCAAAAAATAGCAAGGTGGCTCACTTTGTCTCTGGTGGTGGCAGCGAAGCGCGGTTTGTAAAACAACGTGAATTTACCCGCTACGCAGAAGCAACACCTGGTTTTTTAAGTATCTCTATCAATGGCGAAACTCTCAGTGTAAGCGCGATTAATCACCTTGGTGAAGTACGTTTTAACACTGAAAAGCACATAGATAAGTAAAGGATAAAATAATGAACTTTAAACTAAATACAATTTCAGCGGTGCTATCAAGTGCTGTGCTTGTAACTGCGCTTAGCGGTTGTACAAGTAATGACGATACCCAAAACACGACTGAAATAGCAAAGCTGGCTGTTGAGGCTAAGTTATTTGGCCCACAACAAAACATGCAAGGCTCACAAGCAGCTGCACTTGGTAATAATCAATGGCTAATGGCGAGCGAAAGCCAGGGCTTATTACTTACCGATAACGAGAAAAGCCGAGTGCTGTTAGCCGGTAACTTTGAGTCAATTTCACTAAAACAATTATCAGCGCAGCAATTTATATTAGCCAGTCTTGATAAGAGCCAAGACAACGTAGCTATTTTTAAACTTATAAAAAATGGCCAAACTTGGCAGCTTAATGAACTCACTCGTATTACCCCGCCTCAAGCTCAACCTGATGCTGTGTGTTTATTTAAAAACACCAATACCGAGACTGTATCAGCGTTTGTGCCGGATGTTCGCGGCCTGATCAGCGAAACGGTTATTTATGATTTAGCCACTAACCAAGCTAAAAATATTGCAGTACGTGAATTCTCTGCGGTCACTGAGGCTTCAGGCTGTGCTGTTAATGATGACACCAAAACTCTGTATGTGGGTGAAGCAGAGCTCGGAGTGTGGGCTATTAATGCTGATGCAGAATCAGATGCCAATAAGCAGCCTGTGGCTTTAGTACAGCCATACGGCGAATTAAACAGTGAGATTGGTGCCCTATCAGTATCACAAGACGGTACTTTATGGCTGAGTGCCACTGATGGTAATTTGGTTTATGCTTACCAAGCTCAAACAGACACGCTTAGCCAATGGTCACTGTCAGGTGAGTACACTATTGAGTCTGTTGCAGCGAGCTTTATTAATGACAATCAAGCGCAGCTAGTTTTGATTGATGATGAAACCGGCGCTTACATTCAAGCAAACGTTGACTACGCAGCGCAAACTTCTGTCTCAAATAGCAAAGTTGCTATGACTCACCTTCATGCCAGCGCACAAACCACACCGGTTGCAGCGTTTGGTGATGCAGCAGATGACCCAGCAATTTGGACAAATGAGCAAGATGCTAAAAATAGCTTAATTTTAGGCACAGATAAACGCCGTGGTTTGATGGTTTATGACCTTGCTGGCAACAAAGTACAGTCGCTTAATGTTGGCCGTTTAAATAACGTTGATGTGCGCCAACATCAAGGTATAAACAACGAAACCCATACGTGGATCACTGCCAGCAACCGTACACTTAATAGCATTAGCGTATTTACTGTTGATGGAGAAAACAAAGTAAACCATGTAACAGAAATAGCCACTAACTTACCTGAGATTTACGGCATGTGTATGTATTCGTCTGATTCAGGCCATTACGTGTTTGTTAATGATAAATCAGGTTTATTCCAGCAATATAAGCTCATCGGTGAGCAAGATAATCTAAGCGGTGAACTGGTTAGAGAGTTTACCCTACCAAGCCAACCTGAAGGCTGTAGTGCTGATGATAAACTAGGCCAATTATTTGCAGGCGAAGAAGATGCAGGAATTTGGTATATAGGTGCAGAGCCTACCGCTGGTAACAAAGCAGTAAAGCTACAAAGTGTTAATAAGCAACTGGTGGCAGATGTTGAAGGTATGGAAATTTATCATGCTAATGATGCTCGCTATTTAGTGGTATCAAGCCAAGGCGATAATAGCTATGTGCTTTACAACATATCAGATGATAAACAGCCTAATCTAAGCTTTGCAGGTAAGTTTAATGTAATTGCAAACCTAGATAAAGGCATTGATGGCGTAGGTGAAACGGATGGCTTAACCGTTACAGCAAAAGCTTTACCAGGTTACCCTGAGGGCATGCTTATAGTGCAAGACGGCTACAACCGCATGCCACTGCAACCGCAAAACTTTAAAGTTATTGACTGGCGCGAAGTGAAAAAAGCAATTAAATAATAGCTAACTCTAAATATACTGATACACACTAAAACTTTAGTGTGTATCACGTTTAAGCCTTACTAAAATTTAACTAAAGATAATTTTTTATAAATGTATACTACACTTTATATCTATAAATTAATTGAGGTTATTATGCGGCTACCCTACTTCGTATCTTTATTTATCAGCATTGTATTTTGTACCAGCTCGCTTGCTAGTGCCGAAGAGCCACCAGAACTTCCGCCATTAAACCCCAAATATGAAGCAGAGCATGCCATGGTATTGGTTAATAAAGGTTCAAGTGTATACGCCATTAACATACCAAGCTTTGAGCTTCCCTTTGATATGCATGTTATGTACAAGGTAGATGTATCTGATATTCCATTTTTAGATTTAGTACGTGATGCTGAGTTAGTTACCGTAAAATCAAAGCCGTTTAATATTCAACGCTTAATGCGAGGCGAAGAAGTCGCAATTACCGCAGATGTGTATCTTGGAGATTATAGACAAGGAGGTAGCTTAGTTTACAGTGATAAATTAATAGAGCTTAGCGAGCAGTTATTTACTCGTGAGCTAACTGATTTAAGTCCAGCCTCGAAATGGCAACAGTACGACATGGTTACGCTAAAAAATAACGAGCGCATTTACATTCACCAAATAACTCAGCCACCAAGCTATCATCATATTATGTTTGTTGATTTAAGTGGTGCCTGTTTACAAAAGTTTCGCACCTCAACTGAAGTGCCCTCTGCTGGTGAGCTCAATTATAAGTTTATAAATTGTGGCACATTGAAACCGATGTTTTATGATGCTGAAAGCTTAAGCAAATAAGCTTTATTTGAAAACGTGTTCAGCAATCAATTCAAGTCCAGCTCGCATCGCCAAAGTTGATTGCCCAGCAAATCCTAAACGTACATAACTGTGTTGCTTAGGTATTAAGCTACGTTCTGAGTCTTTAAAGTAAAATTCAGGCTCAACCTGTACATACACGCCTTTACTTTGCAGTACTTGCTTTAATTGGTCCACCGGTTTATTTAAATTAACCCACATCGCCATGCCACCGTCGGGTTTTATATATTCAATTGGATAGCCTGATAATTGCAGCTGCGTTAGATAATCACCCATCGCTTCATAGCGCTGCTTATAGAGCTTTGTCATACGCTTTAAATGGCGTTCAAAACCACCTTCTTTCATCCAGTGTGCGACAGCTAATTGCATAACCACATCATTTTTATGGTTCGTTAGCTGCTTCCATGCGGTTAATTGTGCGATTACCCCAGGCGCTGCACAGATATAGCCAATCCTTGCTGCTGAAAACATAATTTTTGAAAACGTTGATAGATATATCACAATGCCTGCGGGGTCATCGGCAGCCATGGGTTGCAAAGGCTGGCAACGGTAGTGAAATTCATGGTCGTAGTCATCTTCAATAATCATCACATTATGGGCATAACACAGCTGATAAATTTGTAAGCGCCGGGTGGGTGATAAGGTCACAGTCGTTGGGTATTGATGCAGTGGCGTTAAATACAGAAGTTTAATGGGATAGCGTTCAAGCTGAGTTTTAAAATCATCAACACACAACCCTTCATCATCTTGTTTTATATCTATAAGCTGCGCGCCACATGCTGCAAATGCTTTACGAGCAGGCGGGTAACCTAAGGTTTCGGTTGCAACATAATCGCCTTTATTAATAAAGGCTTTTGATACTAAAAAAAGCGCTTCTTGAGAGCCATTACACATAAGAATATCGGCTGTTTTTAGGTTTCGTGCTTTGTGTAAATAATGACTAATTTGCGATTTTAAATTAGGCTCCCCAGCCACATTACCATAGTGAAATTGGCTGGTATCTAAATGATTAAACACATGACTTACAGAGCGTTTAAATTCTTTATAGGGGAAGCATGTTAAATCGGGTAAGCCTCCAGCAAAGTTATAAGCATAGTGATTTAAGTCCATTGTAGGTTCTGACACCGTAAGCGTGGTAGCAAATCGATACGGCTTAGGAGCCAATGCTTGAGACTGGACAGTGTTTATACTGTTTTGAATAGGCAATGTATTGGTAACGCTGTAGCCTGATCGTTCATAGGATTCCAACCATCCTTCTGCGACAAGAAGTTGTAGGGCATTCATTATTGTATGACGGTTTAATCCGTATGCTTGTGCCATATCGCGTGCAGAGCTGAGTTTGCTGCCAGCGAGAATGTCCCCTTTTATAATCAACTCCCTAAGTGCATCTGCAATTTGCAGGTATTTAGCTTTACTCTGGCTAGTGAGCTTTATATTAAGTGGCTGCATAACACCTTCCAAACTGGTATAGGTAAAAATTAAATTCTGGTTGTTTTTAATAAACCAATAAAGCGTACATTTGTTATGAATAAATAGCAAAATATGGGGCTTATAATGTTCACAACGCAAATTCATCAAACCAACAAGGTTGCCTTAGAGCCACTTAAACTCAAACATCTCGAGGGTCTATATCAAGCAGGTAAACATCCACAAATTTGGCAGTGGGTATTAAGTAATTACGCACAAACTCAAGTTAAGTTGGAGCAATGGTTTACAAATAGCGCGCAGTTTAATCAAAACGAGCAAGTGGTATTTGCCATTATTGATAAACATTCACAGCAAGTTGTTGGCACAACCCGTTTATTTAGGTTAGACAGTGACAACTTAAGCGCTGAAATTGGCCATACCTTTATTAGCTTCACTGCACAGCGGACATACGTAAATACGCATGCAAAATATTTACTTCTGAGATATGCATTTAATCAACTTAATTTAATACGGATTAGCTTTAATACCCATGAGCACAATCAACAATCACGCAATGCAATTGCCCGTTTAGGCGCTAAGTTTGAAGGAATCGCCCAAAAAGACCGACGCCTAGAAGATGGTTCATATCGCAACACCGCAAAATTCAGCATTATTGACGAACAATGGCCAGCTATAAAGCTACGACTTGAGGAGCAATTATAATGTACCCACCCGAGCACTTTATGCAAAAAAATACCGAGCAATTGCATGCGCTTATTAATAACTTTCCATTAGCAACAATTTTTATGCCCTGCTCAAATAGTCAATTAAATAACATTTGTCATGTACCTATGTTATTCAACTCTTTAGAAAATATGTTTATTGCACATGTAGCAAAGCATAATCCACTATCAAAGCTTGATAATAAACAGGTGAATTTACTCTTTAATAGTGACAATTGCTATTTATCACCCTCCTATGCGGATAATCAAACATTGCCTAGCTGGCTTTACGCATCGGTGTTAGTGACTGCAAAAGTACATATTATTAAAGATGAGCTAAAAAAAGATCTCGTAATGCGAACCCTTACTAGTCATTTTGAGAAAACATTTGAGCCTGAGTGGAAAATTGATGAAGTGCCTGAGCAGCATCGCAATACAATGTATCAACACCTGAGTTTTATAGAGCTTACGCCAATTCACTGGCAAGGTAACTTCAAACTCAGTCAAAATAAATCAGCCGCTACAAGAAATAAAATAAAACAAAGTCTGGTAGATGCCAATAAGCACTCAATAGCGGCCTTGTTTTAGGAATGAAAAAAGGCTCCTCGCAATGCTCAGAGCCTTTGGTTAACTTTGGGAATTAACTCGGTTCATTGATCAGATAAGATCAGTTTAGCGCCACTAACTGTGGCGCAATTGTTTGATAATCTACCGCCATGGCAATACTCAAAGCGGTAATATTAATAATTGAAAACGCAAACACTTGGCGTGCCCAACGGGTGGTGTCTATGTTGTAGCGATACCCTCTAAGTGCCATGAGTAACCACCAAAAACTGGTGATACAGGCAACGGCCATAAAGGCAGCACCGGTATAACCACTAATTGGCAATAGCATCACCACTAAAGCATATACTGCAATATAAAGCACAATATGGCGCTTAGCTTTATTAACACCTTGCGCCACGGGCAATACTGGAATATTAGCGGCTTGGTAATCCTTAAAGCGAAAAATAGCAATCGCATATGAGTGCGGCATTTGCCACAAACTAAACATCACCAGCAGTATTAATGCGCCCATATCGAACACACCCGTAACGGCGCAATAGCCAACAACAGGTGGAACTGCGCCCGACAGACTACCAATAAAGGTGCCGTAAACAGAGTTGCGTTTCATGTAGAGGCTGTAAACCCCTACATAGATGACATAGCCAAAGGCGGCAAAAAATACCGCCGCTTGAGTGGTAAAGGCGATTAATAAGCCAAAGCCAATTAGCCCTAATAACACGCCATGACTTAAAGCGGCTTTTGCAGACATTTCGCCCGTTACAGTCACACGTGAGCGAGTACGCGCCATGGCAACATCAATGTCTCTATCAATAACATTGTTTATGGCACATCCCGATGCAACAACAAGCGATAAACCAACCAAGGTAACCAACATTAACCATGGGTCTATATCACCGCGGGCGGCGAGTAAAAAACCACCGGCAACGCTGATCAAATTCCCCATAATAATACCTGGCTTAGTAACAGCTAAATAACGACGAAACATCTGAAACCTCTAATACATCATCATTGCGTTTGATTCATAAATGATCCAAACAGACAGTCCAACCACCATGACGATGATCAACGCGCTAAACAAGAAGGTAAAGGTATTTGCTTTACCTTCATCAGTGGTGAAATTAAGGTGTAAAAAGTATTTTAAATGCACCCAAATTTGCACGATTGCTAAAGTAACGATACTCCAGAGTGTGGTGACCTTTGAAAAGTCGCCCTCCATCACCATCCAAAATGGAATGGCCGTTAAAATCATAGATAAGACAAAGCCAATCAGGTATGTTTTAACACTACCATGTGACTGATCATGATGTTGGCTTTGCATTTGCTCTAAAGCATGTGTTTCGCTATGGCTCATTACATTGCCCCCATTAAATAAACAACGGTAAATACACAAATCCACACAATATCTAAAAAGTGCCAAAATAAGCTTAAGCAACTTAAGCGCGTGACGGTTTGTTTACATAAACCGCGCTTAATCACCTCAATCATCATTATGCTCATCCAGATAAGGCCTGCAGTTACATGTAAACCATGCAAGCCCACTAATGAGAAAAACGATGTTAAAAAAGCACTTTGCTGTGGGCCATTGCCATGAACAATTAAATGATGAAACTCATAAATTTCCATACCAATAAACACCGCGCCTAAACAAAAAGTGACCGCGAGCCAACCAAGCGTCAGCGCCTTTTTTTGCCCTTGAGCGGCAATCATGGCAAAACCAAAAGTAATACTACTTATAAGTAGCGCCGCAGTTTCAACGGCAACAAAATCAAGCTCAAAAATATCTTTGCCCGATACACCGCCTGCGGTGTTCATATAAAGCACTGCGTAGGTTGCAAAAAATGAGGCAAATAAAAGGCAATCGGTCATTAAATAAAGCCAAAAGCCAAAGATTGTATCGCCTGAGGTATCGTGATGTTCATGCGTATGACTTACGCTATGAGGCTCTAAATTTACATGGCCTTGAGTTGCAGATAACGTACTCATGCGCTTACCTCCTTCGTGTTACTGGCAATATGCGCGCCTTCAATTTGTAATATTTCATCGTTTTGCACGTAGTAATCTACATCACTGGTGTAAGCACGGTTAATAAACAGCGCAATCGCGCCAATAAAACCAAGCCCTGCTAGCCACCAAATATGCCAGATCATGGCAAAACAAAACGCCGTTAAACTCGCAGCAATAAGCACACCCGATGCGGTATTTTTTGGCATATGAATTGGGCTATAGCTAGATTTACCTTGATAAGCTAGGCCTTTTTCTTTCATATCAGTCCATGTATCAATATCATCAACATGCGGGATTTCAGCAAAGTTATAGTATTGCGGTGGTGATGACGTTGACCATTCAAGGGTGTGACCGTTCCAAGGATCGCCAGTGGTATCATCAAGCGCTTCGCGGTTTTTAAAGCTCACATATAGCTGAATAATTTGGCAAATAATACCGAACATAATAATCACGGCCCCCACTGCAGCAATATAGAGCCAGATATTCCAATCAGGATTATTAGAGTGGTTTAAGCGACGCGTCATGCCCAAAAAGCCGAGTACGTACAATGGCATAAAGGCTACGAAAAAACCGATTAACCAACACCAAAATGACGCTTTACCCCAACGCTCATCAAGCTTAAAGCCCATTGCTTTTGGAAACCAAAAAACAAAGCCGGCTAAGTAGCCAAATACTGCGCCACCAATGATGGTGTTATGGAAATGAGCGATTAAGAATAAGCTGTTATGCAATACATAATCGGCACCAGGGATTGCCAGTAATACCCCCGTCATACCACCAATACTAAAGGTAATCATAAAACCAAGCGTCCACAGTACGGGAACAGTAATGCGCAAACGGCCTCGGTAAATAGTAAACAACCAACTAAATAACTTAACCCCAGTAGGCACAGCTATGACCATGGTCATCACCCCAAAGAAGGCATTTACATTGGCGCTTGAGCCCATAGTAAAGAAGTGGTGTAACCATACAATAAAGCCTAGAATAGAAATGGCACCGCTGGCATATACCATCGATTTATAACCAAATAAACGTTTACCAGTGAAGGTCGACACTATTTCAGAAAAAATACCAAAAGCTGGTAATACTAAAATGTATACCTCTGGGTGACCCCATGCCCAAAACAGGTTGATATACATCATGGCGTTACCGCCGGCTTCATTAGTGAAGAAGTGGAAATCTAAATAACGGTCTAGCGTTAGCATGGCCAGCACTGCGGTTAAAATTGGAAATGATGCTGCAATTAAGATATTTGCCCAGGTACATGCCCATGTGAAAATTGGCATTTTCATCAGTGTCATACCAGGGGCACGCATTTTAAATACTGTCACTAGGAAGTTAACAGCGGTTAATAGCGTACCGAGCCCCGATATTTGCAAGGCCCAAATATAATAATCGACCCCCACCCCAGGGCTAAAGGTCAACTCCGACAGCGGTGGGTAAGCAACCCAGCCTGTTTTAGCAAATTCACCAAATATAAGTGATAAATTTATTAAAATGGCGCCACTTGCAGTAAACCAAAAACTTAAATTATTTAAAAATGGAAAAGCCACATCGCGAGCACCAATTTGCAGTGGTACAACAATATTCATTAAACCAATCATAAATGGCATTGCCATAAAGATGATCATAATAACGCCATGGGCGGTGAATATTTGGTCGTAATGTTCTGGCGGCAGGTAACCTGGCGCACCACTGGTAGCAAGCGCCAACTGCGCACGCATCATAATGGCATCAGAAAAACCACGAAACAGCATGATTAGCGCTAATAAAATGTACATAACGCCTAGGCGTTTGTGATCAACCGAGGTGATCCAGTCACGCCAAAGCACACCCCATTTTTTATATTTTGTTATTAGCCCAGCTATAATAAGCCCGACAACAGCAATCACCGCCATGGTAACCATGATAATAGGTTCATGAAACGGAATTGCATCTATAGATAATTTACCTAAAAACGACATGATTATTCCTCGCCCTGGCTGTGTGATGATGGCATTGAATGATTACCCATTGCCTGATGCTCATTACTCATCTGCTGATGTTTACCCATCGAGTGATGTTTTTTGTTCATATCGCCATGCGCCTGCATGTATTTCATCACTATGGTATGGAATAAACCGTCATCAACCTTGCCATAATAAGCGACGGGATTATTTTCACTCGCTTTGGCAAGCTCAACATAATTGGCATGAGTAAGGCTATTAGCGTTGGTTTTAACCTGTTCAACCCACTGGTTAAAGTCAGCTTTTGTTGGCGTTGCGATGGCATTAAATTTCATACCAGTAAAACCCGCACCACTGTAATTAGCCGAAAAGCCTTTAAACGTGCCTGGCTCATTAGCAATTAAATGTAGCTTAGTTTCCATACCCGCCATTGAGTAAATTTGACTACCTAACTGGGGGATGAAAAACGAGTTCATGGTACTTTCTGATGTAATTTTGTATTCAACCGGAACATTAGCAGGAAATACCAATTCGTTTACCGTAGCAATACCTTGCTCAGGATAAATAAATAACCACTTCCAATTAAGTGATACCACTTCAACAGTTAAGTGTTCACCTTTACCCTCTATCGGTTTATAAGGGTCAAGCTCTTGAGTTGATTGCCAGGTGATCACACCTAAAATAACAACAATAACAATAGGAACCGCCCATACAACAGCCTCAATCTTATTAGAGTGAGCCCATTTTGGTGCGTAAATTTCATGGTTTTGTGTGTCTCTGTATTTCCAAGCAAAATATAAAGTCATCACAATAACGGGGATCACAACTAACAACATAAGCACAGTGGCGATGATGATCAGATTTTTCTCATCAATACCTATCTGCCCTTTTGGGTCGAGTACCCCGCCATTACAGCCTGATAAAATCAGCGCCATACTAGCTAAAGCAATATTAAAAAGGTTACGAATTAACAAGGGACTATCCTAAAACCTAAAGAGTTTTTATTAGCTGCCAAAAATATTTAGCAACGATATTTGATAAAAACCCAAGTTAATTAAGATTGAATTAAAAATAATGCAGAGCGAATGCAAGCATGAAGTATTGACCACTGGCTTAATAAAAAACACCTAGCAGAACCAACCCAGCTTTTTTAAACACATTAAAAAAACGCAATAAAAATTAACTTGGGTGAGGTGTGGTTGGCTGAGAGTGTGTAAAACACTAAGCTACATTGAAAGTAATCGATATTTACAGCAAGAATAAATAACTAGATACCACAGGTGTAACCTATACCCATAAAATTAATGGGTAAACAGACAACCTGTAAAGCTAGGTGGAGCACGACAGCCATGTGCAGCTTGCACGGGTTGCTGAACTTTAGCCTCGCTAAAAGCAAAGGCTGCTTTACGGAGGATTATTCCAGCACGACGCGCTGGAAACATGTGGAACAATAGCCAACAAAGGCCAATAAGTAACTGACACGATAAGATGGGATGAGCTAAAAATTCGGCAATGGTCAGTAATAATGGCTCTATAAATAAACCATCACTCACCAATGCTTCAAGCCTAAAGGCATCCTCAATAGCGCCACTAAGCAACATAACGGCATTAAAAACTAATAATGTTATAGCCACACTCACACCTCTTTTCGCTTTTTTAAAGCGCTCATGCAACACTGACTTACCTAAGGTAAGCAAAGCGCTGGTATGAAACAAAGAAAATGAGTTCAAAAACATTCACCTATTAAAATGACTAATAACAAAATTTGGCATACACCGTGGCAACAAAAACAGGTTGCAGCCGTAAAGCCTTATACAGTGACATGAAATACAGTCTCAACGCATTAGCACTATTTGGCTAAGCTAGAATTGATCCGCATCAATAGAACTTTCAAAACTTACTGAAAGTTCGGGCATGAGTATAACAAAGAGAGTTTTCTGTTCAAGATAAAAACACGATTATTTTATCAGCTGATGATTTATTTATGGCGATATAAATAAAAAACCTCCCGTAGTGAGCTACGAGAGGTTTTTTGTTTAAACAGAAATAAATCTATTTAAAGAATTTGGTTTTCTTTCCATACTTGCTCTTTGGCTAGACGCTTTTTGCGTTTATCGCATGGATCATCGCAATCACATGCTTTATCAATACCTACAGAGCCTAAGCCTCCGCAGCTACTCGCCATCGATTTTCTTTGAACTATCATGCCTATCGCCATAGCAGCGACAATTAAAATAAGTAAGCCAAAGGTTAGAAAAAAAAGTGACATTGCTTAGCCCCTATTGTTCAGCAATAAAATGAGCTCAAATAGCGTATTTGAGCTCCGTATATTATATACCCTCATGCTAAGGATATAAACCTAAAGACTATAAATATGGCTTAAACGCAGGACTTGAATAAGTGACTAAACCATCAGGCGATTTAGCAATTAAATACACTGGTAAATCATGCTGCTGCGCATAACGTTGTGCTTTTTCCATTCCCATAACCGTTAAAGCAGTCGCTAAACCGTCGGCCGTCATAGCGCTAGGGTGTAAAACTGTAACAGAAACTAAGTCATGCTTAATTGGCATCCCTGTCATAGGATCAATAAGGTGAGTATAGGTTTCGCCATCCATTGTATAAAAGATTCGATAATCACCTGAGGTGGCAATACCGTTATTGCCTGGTGCAAGTACACGGTGTACTTTTCGCTCACCTGGGTTTGCATCAGGTTGTTCAATTGCTATTCGCCATGCTTGATTGTCTGGTTTTGTACCAGCAATACGTAACTCCCCGCCAATTTCAACCATGTAATCTGTAATGCCTTTGCTTTGTAATAGCTCAGCCACTTTATCAATACCATATCCTTTTGCTGTAGCTGAAAACGACAACTCTAAATCAGCCATCGTTTTTGCTAAGCCTTGCTCGTTAAGGACCAGCTTATCTATACCAATGTTATTGATCATATTTGCCAGAGCTTCATTCGTTGGGCGCTTTGTTGGTTTTTTATCTGGGCCAAACCCCCATAAATCTATCAACGGCCCCATAGTCACATCTAGGGTCTTAGTTGAATTACCTATACGCATAGATTCACTAATAACTGCCCTGAAGTCATCACTGATTGGCATTACTTCGTTGGCATCTAAACGGTTAAAGGTGTTTATTTCTGACTCTTCGATATAGGTCGACATAGACTGGTTGATATCAACTAAAACCGCATCGATTTCTGCTTGTACTGCTTGAGGGTCAACTTGCTCAGCGTAAAACTTAATGTGGTAAGTTGTACCCATCGTTTTACCTTCTAAGTAGGTTTCCTCTGGGACTGATTTTCCACATCCAGATAATAGTAAAGTCAGCGTGATTATAAATAAGGCGATTATGCCCTGGGGAGTATTTACTTTGTTCATAACAACCCTACTTAATAGGTTAAAAATTAATATAAAAAAGCCTCGTCACATAAAATGCGACGAGGCTGGTATTTTAACTAAATTTAATCAGTTTGGGTATTAGCCACCGAAATCATCTAGTAAGATGTTTTCTTCTTCAACACCTAAGTCTTTAAGCATAGTGATAACAGCCGCATTCATCATTGGAGGACCACACATGTAGAACTCACAATCTTCAGGCGCTTCGTGATCTTTAAGATAGTTCTCAAATAACACGTTATGGATAAAGCCTGTGTAGCCTTCCCAGTTATCTTCTGGTTGCGGATCTGAAAGCGCTGTGTGCCAAACGAAGTTTTCGTTTTGCTCAGCTAGGCCGTCAAAATCTTCAACATAGAACATTTCACGTTTAGAACGCGCACCATACCAGAAACTAATTTTACGTTTAGAGTTTAAACGCTTAAGTTGGTCAAAGATATGTGAACGCATTGGTGCCATACCTGCACCACCACCTACGAATACCATTTCAGCGTCTGTGTCTTTAGCGAAGAACTCACCAAATGGACCAGAAATAGTTACTTTATCGCCTTCTTTAAGTGACCAAATGTACGAAGACATTTTACCACATGGTAGGCTTAGGTTTCTTGGCGGCGGCGTAGCGATACGCACGTTAAGCATGATGATGCCTTCTTCTTCTGGATAGTTAGCCATTGAGTAAGCACGAATTGTTTCTTCGTCTACTTTTGACTCCAGATCGAAGAAACCAAAATGGTTCCAATCGCCACGATACTCTTCAGGAATATCGAAATCTGCATATTTAACATGGTGAGCTGGCGCTTCGATCTGGATGTAACCACCCGCACGAAACGGCACTGACTCGCCATCAGGAATTTGTAGCTTAAGTTCTTTAATGAACGTCGCTTTGTTATCGTTAGAGATAACTTCACAATCCCATTTTTTAACACCGAAAATTGACTCTTCAAGTTCAATTTCCATGTCGTTTTTAACATTAACCTGACACGCTAGGCGACAACCTTCACGTGCTTCACCTTTAGAGATGTGGTCAAGTTCAGTTGGCAGAATATCACCGCCGCCTTCTTTAATGTGTACGCGACACTGGCCACAAGAGCCACCGCCACCACATGCAGAAGATACGAAAATACCTGACTCAGATAGTGCACCTAATAGCTTACTACCTGCTGATGTTTTAATGGCTTTGTCTGCATCGCCATTAATGCCGATGATGATATCACCGCTTGCAACTAGCTTAGATTTAGCACCAATGATGATTAAAACTAGTATTACAACGATAGCGATAAAAACACCAACGCCTAAGAAAATATCCATGATTGACCTCGCTATTATTACAGTGAAATACCAGAGAATGACATAAAGCCAAGACCCATCAAGCCAACAGTGATGAAGGTAATACCTAAACCACGTAAACCATCTGGTACGTCTGAATACTTCATTTTCTCACGGATACCTGCAAGTAATGTAATTGCAAGCGCCCAACCCACACCAGCGCCAATACCATAAACAACAGACTCGCCGAAGTTATAGTTACGCTCAACCATGAAGGCTACCGCACCAAAAATTGCACAGTTAACTGTGATTAGTGGTAAGAAAATACCTAATGCGTTGTAAAGCGGTGGGAAGAACTTATCTAATGCCATTTCAAGAATTTGCACTAGTGCTGCAATAACACCAATGAAAGTTAAGAAACGTAAAAAGCTAAGATCTGCTTCTGGGTAACCAAGCCACTCTAGTGAACCTGGTGCTAATACCGCATGATAAACCAAGTTGTTAACCGGTACTGAAATACCTAATACAACAATAACCGCTACACCTAGGCCAATTGATGTAGTTACTTTTTTAGACACGGCTAAGAAAGTACACATACCTAGGAAGAATGCTAACGCTAAGTTTTCAATAAAAACGGCTTTTACAAATAAACTAATATAATGTTCCACTTATCGCCCCTTACGCTTTAGCTTCTACTTGGTCTTTCTTATAAGTACGAAGTACCCAAATGAATAAACCAATGATGAAGAATGCACTCGGTGGTAAGATCAATAGACCCATAGGTTGGTACCAACCACCATTTTGTACTAATGGAATAATATCAACACCGAATAGTGAACCTTTACCGAATAACTCACGAATAAAGCCAACAGTAAGTAACACTACAGAGTAACCTAAGCCATTACCTATACCATCAAGGAAAGACATTAATGGCGGCGACTTCATTGCATAAGCTTCAGCACGACCCATTACGATACAGTTAGTAATGATTAGACCAACGAATACTGATAACTCTTTTGCCGTAGCGTAAGAGAAAGCTTGTAGTACTTGGTCAACCACGATTACTAATGATGCAATAATCGTCATCTGTACGATGATACGTACTGATGATGGGATATGGTTACGAATAGTCGAGATAAAAAGGCTAGAGAATGCAGTTACCAAGGTCAATGCAATTGACATGATTAATGCATTTTTTAAGCTAGACGTTACCGCTAGCGCAGAACAAATACCAAGTACTTGTAATGCGATTGGGTTGTTAGCGAAAACTGGACCAAATAGGACCGCCTTCATTTCTTTAGTATCAGCCATTAGTTCAATGCTCCTTTACGTACTTTCGCAAGGAAAGGGCCAAAGCCATTTTCGCCAGTCCAAAAATCAACTGCATGGTCAACACCATTAGACGTTAATGTAGCACCTGAAAGACCGTCGATCTTATGCTCATCACCGGCTGCAGTCCCTTTAACTATTTGGATTGGTAACTCTTTACCTTCCCACGTTGCAGTCCACTGTGGGTTTTGAATTTCACCACCTAAACCAGGTGTTTCGTTATGTTTGTAGAAAATGATGTCTTTAATAGTTTCGCCATCGCTTTCAAGCGAGATAAAACCGTACATTAAACCCCATAAACCATAACCCTGAATAGGAAGGATGATTGCATCAGTAGAGCCATCGTCTTTTTTAGAGATATAAACAGGCGCACGCTTGGTAATACGTTGAATACCAGCGATGTCTTTAATACCATTCTCTTTTAAAGATTTACTTAAATCAGCATCGTATTTGCTTTTTTCAAAGTCAAAATCTTCTACCGGCTCAGCAAACTCACCACTTTGCATATCAACAAAGCGGGTTTCGATTTTAGCTTCAAACGTTTCTGCAACGTTATCAACTTTGCCAATACCAGCAGCAGCTAAGATATTGCTTTGAATATCTTTTGCTTTATTTGCTTTTTGCAGAGGGCGTAGTTGTACAGATGTTAGCGATACAATAACTGCACACACTAAACATAATGAGACAACAACAGCTAGCGTTTTGCCAATTGATTCGTTATTACTAGACATTACGTGCCAACCTCCGCTTGATATTAGCTTGCACTACAAAGTGATCGAATAAAGGTGCAAACAAGTTAGCAAATAAGATTGCTAGCATGATTCCCTCTGGGTATGCAGGGTTAACAACACGGATCATGATAACCATAAAGCCAATAAGCGCACCGTATGCTAATTTACCTTTATCAGTAAATGCAGCAGATACAGGGTCAGTTGCCATAAAGAACATACCGAATGCAAAACCACCCAATACCATGTGCCAGTACCAAGGCATAGCAAACATTGCATTGGTTTCAGAACCAATGGTGTTCAGTATTGATGAGGTTACTACCATACCTAGGAATACACCTAGCACGATACGCCAAGATGCGATGCGCACGTAAATTAGGAATAAACCACCAATAAGTACAGCTAGTGTAGACGTTTCGCCCATAGAACCTTGAATGAATCCGTAAAACGCATTCCACCAAAGCTCAATATCAGTCGCGTAATTTAACGTACCAGCAAACGCTTGACCAAGCATCGTCGCGCCAGAGAATGAATCTACGGCAGTCCATACTGTGTCACCTGAAATTTGTGCAGGGTATGCGAAGAATAAAAACGCACGACCAGCAAGCGCAGGGTTTAAGAAGTTACGGCCTGTACCACCAAATATTTCTTTTGCGATAACTACACCAAAAGTAATACCTAGTGCAACTTGCCATAAAGGAATCGTTGCAGGCAGAATTAATGCAAACAATACAGAAGTTACAAAGAAACCTTCATTAACTTCATGCTTACGCACAGAAGCAAATAACACTTCCCAGAAACCACCAACAATAAAGGTAGTTGCATAAATAGGTAGGAAGAAACAGGCTCCGTAGAACATTTTCGCCCCCCAGCCTGCATCAACGGTTAATTCACCGCCAAGTAACTGGAATAAACCTACTTGCCAAATATTCGCTAGCTCAAAGCCATTACCAAGTGCAATTGCAGCTTGATGACCAATGTTGAACATACCAAAGAACATGGCAGGGAACGTCGCCATCCACACTAAAATCATCATGCGTTTTAGGTCGATGTTATCACGAACGTGAGTTGAACCTTTATTTACGTAACCTGGCGTGTAAAAAATAGTCGCAGCAGCTTCATACAGCGCGTACCATTTCTCATGCTTACCACCTGGTTCAAAATGTGGTTCGATATCTTCTAAGAAAGTTTTTAAGCCCATTTTAGCCTTCCTTCTCGATCGTAGTTAAGCAATCGCGTAGGGCTGCGCCGTACTCGTATTTGCCAGGACAAACGAAGGTGCATAACGCTAAATCTTCTTCATCTAATTCAAGCGCACCTAATGAAATTGCACTGTCTAAATCACGAGACAATAAGTCACGTAATAAAAGCGTTGGCAAAATATCAAGTGGCATAACACGCTCATAGCTTCCAAGTGGAACCATGGCACGTTTTGAACCGCCCGTAGACGTTGTCATTTTAAATAAACGACTCGGTGTAAGGTGAGACAAGAATGTACGCGTTACAGAGAATTTATCACTACCTGGTGCAATCCAGCCAAACAATTCTTTTTCGCGACCTTCAAGTAATACAGATACTTGAACGTGGTAACGGCCTAAGAATGCATGAACACCAGACGACGTAGCACCTGCAAGTACAGAACCAGAAATAACACGGTTATCACCGTCTTCTAATTCACCTGCTACTAAGTCATCTAATGAAGCACCTAATTGTGTTTTCACTAAACGAGGATTCTTAACACGCGGACCTGCAAGCGAAATCACACGGTCTGTGTAAATTTCACCAGTAAGGAAAAGGTGACCATACGCAATAACGTCTTGGTAACCAATGTGCCAAACTTGCTTACTAGCAGATACTGGGTCAAGGTGATGGATATGAGTGCCAACAAGGCCAGCTGGGTGCACGCCACCAAACTCATGTACTTCTACTTGAGCAATAGGTGAACTAGGAACTTGACTGCCTGCTTGCTTACAAACAAATACTTTGCCATCGGTTAAACGTGACACAACAGCCAAACCTGCTTCAAACGCTTTCGCATTTTCAGCAATAACTACTGCAGGATCTGCAGCAAGTGGATTGGTATCGATAGCTGTCACAAAAATAGAGCTAGGATTTGCATCCAACGCCGCTATTTTACTAAATGGGCGAGCACGAAGTGCTGTCCATTGACCCGATTGAACTAGTACTTCTTTAGCTTTTTCACGGTCTAAGCTGTTAAGCTCAGTTTCCGAGAAAGAACCAAAGGTGATTTGCTCACTGCCGTTTACTTCAATAACAACAGATTGCAGAACACGTTTAGCACCGCGATTAATTTCTTTTACTGTACCAGAAGCTGGTGCAGTAAATAATACGCCTGGGTTCTTTTTATCTTCAAAAAGTACCTGGCCTTTTTTGACTTGGTCATCCACACGAACATGCATGGTTGGACGCATACCGATAAACTCTTCACCTAGCACAGCTACACGTTTGACGGCAGAACCATCATGAATAACTTGCTGAGGTGCGCCCTCTAAGGGTAAATCCAGACCTTTTTTTATATTGATCATACGCACTTGCACTACATTAACGGAAAGAAACTGAAAAATCGTACCAACCACGCCGCTATTTGTATTATTGCAAGCTATAAAATGACTCGCTATAGATACCAAACAAGCAGCGCAGTAAAACTCCTCACATATTGCTTTGATTTTAACATTATTGTGACTGACTATGCGAGTGTATTTATGAAAATTATACGAGAGAAACGTTTATTTAGTTTTGTAATTCATAATTAATAAAATACAAGCTAGACCAAAGTGGTAAATAAACCAACAAATAGCAAAATTTTTTTCAAATCAAGGCTAAAAAACAAAAAAGTCGCACTAGGCGACTTTTTCAAAATTGCATTACTAGCTACAGATTAATCAATCATATTTGCAATTGGCGCAACAGGATTAACATCTTGCTCGTAATCAACCGTATCAATGCCAAAACCAAATAGGCGTAAAAACTCATTATGGTAGCCCACGTAATCCGTTAACTCATCAATTGAACTTGTGTCTACACTATCCCAAATAGTTTGAACACGTGCTTGAACGTCATCTTCCAGCTCTTTGTAGTTTTGGAATAAATGTCCGCCCTCATCAAAACGTGGTGAATCACCGTATAGGTTTTCATTAAATAACGCATGAATTTGCTCAATTGTGCCCTCGTAAGTGCCATCAGCCTTCATCACTTTAAATAGTGCCGAAATGTAAAGCGGCATTATTGGGATTGCCGAGCTTGCTTGGGTAACAACCGCATTAAGTGAAGAAACGTAAGCTTCGCCATTTAAATCTTGGGTAGCGGCTTTAATAGCTGCAGTGGCACGGTCTAGATCTTCTTTTGCCTTACCTATGGTTGCATGTCCATATATTGGCCAAGTTAGTTCTTTACCAATGTATGTGTAAGCCGTTGTTTTAAAGTTATCTGCTAGTACATCAGCGTCTTTAAGGGCGTCAATCCACATTTCCCAGTCTTCGCCACCCATTACTTTAATGGTGTTGTCGATATCGTCTTGGTTTGCTGCTTCAACAGTTACTTCATCAATTTCACGCTTTGACGTATTTAAGTTTTTAGTCGTTACCGCATTACCAATTGGCTTAAGTGTTGAAGAAAACACTTCCCCTGTATTTGGATCAGTACGACGAGGTGATGCTAAGCTGTAAATAATACAGTCAACTTTACCTAATTCAGCTTTAATGGTGTCGATTGTTTTTTGTTTGATTTCGTTAGAAAACGCATCACCATTAATATTTTTAGACCATAAGCCTTCAGCTTCAGCGGCTGCTTGAAATGCCGCCGTGTTATACCACCCCGCAGAGCCTGTTTTACGTTCAGTGCCTTCTTTTTCAAAGAACACACCTAATGTTTTAGCGCCACCACCAAATGCAGCGGTAATACGAGATGCAAGGCCATAACCTGTAGACGCACCAATAACTAATACATTTTTAGGCGCATTTTTTAATGCCCCTTGTTGCTTTACGTAATTAATTTGTTCTTGAACATGCTCTGCACAGCCAACTGGGTGTGCATTGGTGCAGATAAATCCGCGAATTTTAGGCTTAATGACCATTGATCATCCTATATCTTTTACAATAAAAATTAGCGCTAGTTTAAAGGCTAAAACAAAAAAAACTGATCTGATCAGTTACGCACTGCTCAAACCACCTTCTAGCTACCTGTTATCCAACTTTTGAGCCGCCCATGCAATTAGGTGACTGCGGGGCTTCGCCGTCGTGCTCTGTAAATTCCTCAGGAGTATAAGTGTGCATAGCAAGCGCATGAATATGATTTGCCAGCTCATCTTTTAAAATTTCATTAATTTCACGATGACGCTGCAATAATCGCTTACCAGCGAATTCTTCACTGACTACAATCACTTTAAAGTGAGATTCAGTCCCCGCACTGTGCATATGGCTTTCGTTAATAACATTTAAATGCTTACACGCAATAGCATTTGCTAGCTTGTCACGTATTTGTTGTTGCATTGACATAAAAACCATCCTCAAAATTCAGTTATATGGTTACTATAACAACTGCGGCTACACCATGGCTAATGCTATTTAACTGAAACCATTATTAATATAGCGAAACGTTAAACTGATCCGCGGGTGTTTAAGTGTTGTTTGTTTAGGCAACGCATGTTGATAATTTTGTTGACTCTGCCCGCTCATTATTAAACAACTACCACTTTGTAATTTGATGTTAGTAATGCTGTTGCTTACTTTGTGTTTAAGTTTAAATAACCGTTCTGCACCAAGCGACACACACGCTATGGTAGGCTCAGGCCCTAGCTCAGCCTCGTCATCGCTATGCCAACCCATACAATCGTGGCCATCCCGATAATAATTAACCAAAATTGAGTTAAATGGTTGCTGTAGGTGATTTTCTAAACGTGTTCGCATGGCAAGTAATACGTCTGGCCAAGGCTCTAAGTCGAGTTTATGCCCAGAATAACCGTACTCAAGATTTTCTTCGCTGATAAAACATTGTAGCCTAGGTATTGGCCCCGTTTTACCAAACACTGTAATGTTTGGCTGTTGCCAATTTAGGTTTTGCTGCAAATAATAAAATAAATCGAGGCTTTTTTGTGCGCTAAGTACCTTACTTTGATAAGAAAAGCCATTTGGTAACAGTTGGGGGTTGGCGTTTGGCGGTTGCATGTTAGAATTTACCTATCATTTGATTACCGATCATTAAACTATTATGACTACGCAAGCTACGCTCGGCGATAACACTTTTACTCTTGAACGCTTTCCTTTGGATCAAAAAAACCGCAGCTTACAAGCGTGGGATTCAGCAGACGAATACCTTATTGACTATGTTAATGAACACTACCCTGATTGTCGCTCGTTACTGATCTTAAACGACAGCTTTGGTGCACTTAGCTGTTACTTTAGCAAGCAACAATTAACAGTTTGTTCAGTAAACGACTCATATATTAGCCATCAGGCGGCTGCTTATAACTTAGCGGAAAACAAAATCGCGACGACGGCGTTTAGCCAGCTTGATAGTTTATCGGCTCTGCCTGAGCAAGTAGACCTAGTGTTGGTAAAAGTACCACGCACGTTGGCTTTTTTACAATATCAGCTATCTGAATTAAGCGAGGTGCTCGCGCCAGATACGCCAGTTATTGGTGCTGCAAAAACTAAAGACGTGCATAACTCTACTATTAAAGCATTTGAAAACTTTATTGGTGAGACGAAAACGAGTCTTGCAGTAAAAAAATCACGTTTAATTATTAGCCAAGCTGCTGGCGGTTATAAAGGCGCAGATTTCCCAGTCAGCTGGCCACTTGAAGGCACTGATTTTACAATAAGTAATCATGCCAATGTGTTTTCGCGTGATTCACTTGATATTGGCGCACGTTTCTTTTTCAATTACTTGCCGCAAACAAATAAAGCAAAAAATATTATTGATTTAGGCTGTGGTAATGGCGTGGTTGGCTTAATGACATTAGCGCGCTGTCCTAATGCTCATATTAGCTTTGTTGATGAGTCGTATATGGCGGTTGAATCAGCTCGACTCAACATTGAATTAAACATGGAAGACAAGTTTGAACAATGTACTTTTATAGAGAATGATTGTTTAACTGACTTTGAACGTGAAAGTGCCGATATTGTATTGTGTAATCCGCCATTTCACCAAGCACAAGCGGTTACCGACCACATCGCGTGGCAAATGTTTAAACAAGCAAAAGACACATTAAAAGAAGGTGGCGAGCTGCGTATTATTGGCAATCGTCATTTAGATTATCATGACAAACTAAACCGTATGTTTGGTAACTGTACTTTATTAGGCTCTAATAAAAAGTTTGTGGTACTCAGCGCAACTAAAAATAGTGGGACGTTATAAATGAAACTCATAAAGATATTATTGAGCTGTTGTACTTTAGTGGTTTTTTCGGGATGTGCCAATCAGCCTAATCAGCTTATTCTCAATCCCGTCTATAAAAGTGGACAAATAAGCTCAATCAATAACAGCTTAAACACCAGCGTGATTGATTTACGTGGTGACAGTGCAACCTTAAAGCTTATTGAATCAAGCAAAACAAAAACCATTGCCAGCACGGGTATTACTGAGTCAGTTAAAAGTGCGCTAGACAGTGCGCTTAGTCGCAATGGCGCTAGCATTTCTAATTTAGCGCAATTGCGCTTTGAGTTAGATATTCATGCACTGCAAGCTGTGGTTACAGAAAAGCTAATGAGCCATACCAGTGATGCCAAGATTGAATTTGAAGTACGAGTGATTCGCCCTACCAGTAATTTCAGTAAGCTTTATAGCGGTAATGCTAATTTATCTGGTCCACTTGGTCATGATAGGGCAAAAATTGAAGGTCAGCTCAATAAGTTGACTGAGCAGTTAATTACCCGCATTGTATCTGACCCTGAATTAATTGCATTTTTAGAAGGTTAATAATGAAGCAACTTTTTTTAATCTGCGTAAGCTTATTTTTTAGCGTAAATAGTTTAGCGGCACAAGAAGGCCGCTTTGTGCAAAAAGATAATATTTTCCCTCGAGTAGAAATTGTGACATCGTTGGGCAGTATTGTGGTTGAGCTAGACCGCTCAAGAGCCCCTATTACGGTCAATAACTTTTTGACTTACGTGTCTGATAAAAGCTATCAAGGCAGTGTGTTTCATCGTGTAGAACGCGATGTAGAAAATGACCGTGACTTTGTAATTCAAGGCGGTGGTTATGATAAAGATTACGATGGCCTGCATGAAAACGCCCCTATTTTTAATGAAAGCGGTAATGGCTTAACTAACGATATGTATAGCATTGCTATGGCCTATCAAGATCGAGAACCACACTCAGGGACGCGTCAGTTCTTTTTTAACATGGATGACAATGACCATTTAAATCCAGGGCGAGATTGGGGATTTGCCGTGTTTGGCAGTGTTATGGAAGGTTATGAGACGCTCGATAAAATCATGGCTGTAAAAACGGGTTTTAATGACAAAATTGGCTACAACTTTGTCCCTGAAAAACCGGTTGTTATATTAAATATCAAGGTGCTTGAACAAGTTCCTTTATAACTTTTTATCAGAGCAGCTTTGGCTGCTCTTTCTATGAGCCAATGAGCCCCTATGAATAGCACACTTTCTGTTCGCGAATATTTTTCTTATTTTAAAGATAAACGTTTAATTAATGTTTTTATATTTGGAATGAGCAGTGGTTTTCCGTGGGTATTAATTGGCTCGGTAATGTCGGCTTGGCTTAAAGATGAAGGTTTGAGTCGCAGCATGATAGGCTTATTTGGCATTGTGTTTGGTGCCTATAGTATCAATTTTTTATGGTCGCCTTTAATAGATCGCACTAAACTGCCCTTTTTGTACAACTGGCTTGGTCAGCGTCGAAGTTGGATCCTGTTTTGCCAAAGCTTTATTTTACTTGGCACGTTACTACTTGCAGGGCTTGATCTAAAAGCAAACCTAGCGATTGCCGCCGCACTTTGCTTGCTGATCGCCATAGCCTCTGCAACGCAAGATATTGCTATAGATGCTTTTCGAATAGACACTCTTAGTGAAAATGAATCTCACAAAGCCACCGCAGCCGCCGCAATGGCTACATCAGGTTGGTGGACAGGTTATGCTTTATTAGGGGCTGTGCCCTTTTACATGGCAGATATGCCAAACATAGACTGGCCGCAGGTCTATTATTTTTTATCTGCGATTATGCTGTTATTAATTAGCTGTGTGTTTTGGGCTAAAGAACCAAAATCAAACCGTGAAGCTGTTCATGCCGAGCTAGAGCGTGTTTATCTTGAAAAGCTTGCGGCAAGCAAACAAACACCACTTACAAAAACGCTCGCATGGTTAGGCGTTACCGTGGTTGACCCATTTAAAACCTTTTTTGCTAAAAATGGGGTTAAAACCGCTTTAGCACTGCTGGCATTTATTTTCTTATTTAAAATTGGTGAAGCATTTTTAGCACGAATGTCGATTGTATTTTATAAAGAAGTGGGCTTTAGTAATACCCAAATAGCAAATTACTCCAAGCTGGGCACGGGTTTAATCACCATTGTATTTGCCTTTTTGGGCAGTATTTTTAACCACAAATATGGCATAGTAAAAGGCTTATTTATTAGTGGCGTAGCCATGGCTGCATCTAACTTAATGTTTTCTTGGATTGCCTTAGCAGGGCCAAAAGAACACTTATATGCAATGGCGATTGTAGTTGATGGTTTTACCCAAGCTTGGTCTTTAGTGGCGATGGTTGCTTTTATATCTATGCTGTGTGACAGAGCATTTAGCGCCACCCATTATGCGCTATTAGCATCATTGGGTAATTTAGGACGTACGTTATTATCGAGTTATAGTGGCGTAGTTATCGATGATTGGCTAATGGGGAATTGGTCATTATTTTTTGTTTTAACAGCACTTATGGTTTTACCTTCATTAATATTTTTATATCTAATTAGGCACAAACTATATGCATTAGAGCAAAATTATCATAGTAGGTAACACCTAATGCATCCCTGCATTAGTATTGGCTGTAGACGTTAGATTTAACTTTACGATTACAGCCTAACAGCGTTAGTCAGCTTTAATTAAGCTTAATGCTTCATACGGGTCGACTTCTAATGCATTACAGTAGCGAACAAACTCAATCACATCTAAGCGACGCTCTTGATTTTCGATTTTGCCAATAAAAGAATGTGGCGTACCCAAAATTTGCGCTAGGCTGCGCATTGTGTAGCCTTTTTCATGGCGCTTAGTTTTAAGCCACTTTGTTAACTTTGCATTTTCTTCCGAAGATACGGTTTTACCCATCATATACAACTCCTACTCGTTGTTTAACTGTACATATTGCCAAGTGCTCATTGTGATCAACACTGAAAACTCACTGCCACTAACTAAGGCGCAGTGTAAACGCTTACAATTCAATCAACAAAAACACTCAAATATGTACTAACTCTTTATTATTGTGAAAAATGAAACCTTGCCCGTTTCATTCTTGGATACATTATATACCATTCACCGTTGATCTGAATGATTAATTAGTAATTCTACGATTAAAGTTTAACAACAAATATTTACTAAGTCTGAATAAGGTTAAATATTTTATAACTTTTTTGTTTCATTTAAATATAAGCTGTTTATTATTAAGGTCTATTGACCCTAGCTTATAGAGATCAAATCATGTTTAGACTACTCTTTTTACTACCTATTATTTTGTGCTTAGGTTGGTACTTTTTTTTACGCCATTATGCTATTCCATTAAAGCAGGGTAAAAAAGGCTTTATCTATATTTTAGTCTTCTCTGCGTTTGTGCTTGGCTTTTTTGTGTTAATGATGCAAATAACAGAGTACAGCCCAACTGAGTTATGATTTTTTAAGCACATAAAAAAACCGCTGATTAAGCGGTTTTTTTGGATAACGATATTTTTATACGCTAAAACTAGCACCACAACCACATGTAGTGGTCGCATTAGGATTTGAGACAAAAAAACGCGCCCCCTCTAATCCTTCGGTGTAGTCAACTTCGCCATCAACTAAATATTGGATACTCATAGGGTCAATGACTAAGGTAACCCCATTTTTAACAATTTCTAAATCGCCAGGATTCGCTTTTTCATCAAAAGTAAAGCCGTATTGAAAACCTGAACACCCACCGCCTGTGACATAAACACGCAGTTTTAGATCTGGGTTTTCTTCTTCGTCGATTAACTGTTTAACACGCACTGCGGCTGCGTCGCTAAACTTAATGGGTAATTCTTCAGACATCTTATAACCCTCAATACCTTAATACTAATGCGCGAGATTATCTAATACCTGAGTATTTTAATCAAGTATAGTTAATCCTGCTTCTACGCCCCAATGATAACATGGCTTGTTTAGCTCACTCTGTGAATAGGTGCAGATTAAATTAAATTTAAATTAATCTGTTGTTAAAAATCTCAAGGACTTCCCTAGACTATTTTGATAAACTTGACGCCTAAAAATGCTACGGGGAAATAAAGCATGTGGCTTGAGCGACTGAGACGTCGATTAGCAAAACCAAAAACATCCGTACAATTATGCTTATTAGGCGTAAGTGCCGGATTAATTGCTGCATTTTTTATTATACTGTTCCGCTTAACCATTTTATTTTTTCAAAGTTTATTTCTAGAAACCCCTGACGATTTTACCACCCTACCCACTTTAGAGCGGGTATTAATGCCTTTAGTTGCAGCGTTATTAATAGCTACATTTGCGGCTTTCACTGGCTTTAAACATTACCGCTTAGGTATTCCTTTTGTAATACACAGAATCAAGCGCCATTACGGGCAAATGCCACTGTATAACACGGTTAATCAGTTTGTTGGTGGTGCACTGGCGCTGATCAGTGGTTTTTCTGTTGGCCGCGAAGGCCCATCTGTTCACATGGGAGCAGCAGGGGCGAGCATATTAGCAAATAAATTACACTTACCTCACAACGCTATGCGTACCCTCAGTGGTTGTGGCGTTGCCGCGGGAATTGCTGCGTCGTTCAATACCCCGCTTGCTGCGGTTATTTTTGTAATGGAAGTGGTGCTCAGAGAATACAAAGTGCATATTTTTGTGCCGATAATGCTCGCAGCCGTTACCGGTGCATTAGCCACTCAATTTGTATTTGGTGAAGGCTCAGAACTTGCGCTAATAAGCATTGCCCCCTTAAGTGGGTGGCATTACCCCTATTTAATTTTGTGCGGCATGGGGCTGGGCGCGGTGGCTTATGCTTTTAATCAAAACTTAATGCTGATTATTAAAACCTTTAAACCATTGAGTATGTTTCCTCGTTTAATAATTGCAGGGTGTATTGCCAGCTTAATTGCCTATGCAGTTCCACAAGCTATGGGCTCAGGGATGAGTGCGATAACCATTGCTGTAGAGTCACCTGAAAACATGCAACTACTTACCACTATTTTAATTGCTAAGTTATTAGCCACCTTGTTTGCTATTGGCTTAGGTATTCCTGGTGGGTTAATTGGTCCGGTTATTGGACTTGGTGTTTTAACCGGCACTTTAATGGCATTTTTTGCCCAGTTTATTAGCCCAGGAACTGACATAGCTGGTACTTATGGGGTGCTCGGCATGGCAGGCTTACTAGCTGCCACATTGCACTCTCCCTTAGCGGCACTAACTACCGTGATGGAGCTGACCTCTTCACCGGAAATTATTGTACCGGCGATGATCGTCATTACCACCGCCTACGTTACAGCTTTGCAGGTGTTTGGTAACCGCTCTATATTTTTACAGCAATTAGACTTTCAGGGATTACCTTACCATGTATCTCCGGCCACTGAGGCCTTACAAAAAGTAGGGGTGATGGATGATATGGATGAAGACTTTAAATTGCTCTACTCTGACGATAAAGAGCAAATAAAAAACAGTCTAGATGCCATGGACAGCCAAACACCGTTAATTGTGTTTGACGAGGAAAATGGTTATCGCCTAGCTGAATATGACTTAAGTTTAATGTCTGATCAGGCGGTCAATATAAAGTACATTAGCTTACAAGGTATCAGCAGCCAAGCCACCCTCGCAGATGCCTTTGAAATTTTGAATGATAAACGCAGTGGTGCACTTTATGTATATAACTTATTAGATAATCAACAAATTATGGGATTACTAAGGTGGGATCAAATCCACCATATTCTAACCATACGCAACAGTTTACTTTAACAATAATGAGAACAGTATGAGCGCATTATTAATTTACAAAACCTTGCACGTATTTTTTATGATTGCTTGGTTTGCCGGTATTTTTTACCTACCTCGACTTTTTGTTTATCACGCTATGAGTGAAGAAAAATCGTGTAACTCAATGCTAAAAGTAATGGAACGTCGGCTACTTTATTTTGTTACCCCCTTTGCTGTGCTTACCGCAGTGTTTGGCGTATTAACTATTGTTGAATACGGCCGCGAATGGTTTCGTTACAGTATGTGGCTGCATTACAAACTAGTGCTGGTAATCATTTTATATATTTATCATGGCTACTGTTTCAAATTATTAGCTGATTTTAAACACGATAGAAATACAAAAAGCGATCGGTTTTACCGAATTTTCAACGAGCTACCTGTTTTAGCGTTACTCGTTATAGTTGCTTTAGCCATAATTAAGCCAAGCTTTTAAATACAGGATTATAAATTACACTGCCAAGTCGCAAACTAAGTTTGTATAATACGCGCGATTGCGTGCTCCTTTATGGATTATCGCGCCTTTTTGAATAACTAGGAATAACCCCATGTTCAGTTTCCAAGGTGAAAATATACTCTCTGTTAATCAACTCGATCGAGACTGTATTGAACGCATATTTGCTGTAGCAAAAAAAATGGAGCCATACGCAAAAAAACAAAAGCGTACCAATGTGCTTGAAGGCGCTATTTTAGCGAATCTATTTTTTGAACCTAGTACGCGTACTCGTGTTAGTTTTGGCACTGCGTTTAACTTACTCGGTGGACTGGTTCGTGAGACCACCGGTATGCAAAGCTCTGCGCTTGCTAAGGGCGAGTCACTATATGATACCGCACGTGTTATTTCAGCCTATGCTGATGCGGTTGCAATGCGCCATCCAGACTCAGGCTCGGTAGCTGAATTTGCAACAGGTTGCAGCGTACCAGTAATAAATGGTGGCGATGGACCCAATGAGCACCCTACTCAAGCGCTGCTTGATTTATTAACTATTGAGCGAGAGCTTAGCCGCTTCGATCAAAATATTGATGGTATGCACATTGCGCTAGTCGGCGATTTAAAATATGGCCGAACCGTTCACTCGCTATCAAAGTTATTATGCCATTACAAAGACATTCGATTTTCAATGGTCGCCCCTAATGGCTTACAAATGCCTGACTCGATTTTATCTGCCGTTGAAAATGCAGGACATAAAATTGAGCTGGTCGATAAAATGGAAGGTAACTTAGCAGCCGATATCGTTTATCAAACACGCATTCAAGAAGAGCGTTTTCCGTCGCAAGAAGAAGCCAACAAGTACCGTGGTGGATTTAGAATTAGCCAGTCTATTTACAATTCCCATTGCAAACCTAATTCTGTATTAATGCATCCGCTTCCTCGCGATAGCCGTTTAGAGGCAAACGAACTTGATAACGACTTAAATGCTAACGACAATCTAGCAATATTCCGCCAAGTACAAAATGGCGTACTTATTCGTATGGCGCTGTTTGCTTTAACCCTCGGCGTAGAAAACAAAGTCGAGCAGTATGAAGTAGACGTTCCTTGGTTTAGCCGCAAACGCGATAGCTAAGCTTTTAATTTTAAAGTGATAAAACAATAGGATTTTTCATGACAATTAGCCAAGACTTATTTAAACGAGCTCAAGACTCTATTCCTGGTGGCGTAAATTCACCAGTGCGTGCTTTTAATGGTGTAGGTGGTACTCCGCTGTTTATTACTAAAGCACAGGGCGCGTTTACATTTGATGCTGATGGCAACCGTTACATTGATTATGTGGGCTCTTGGGGCCCAATGATTATGGGCCACAATCACCCTGAAATAAAACAAGCAGTGCATGATGCGGTAGAAAATGGTTTAAGCTACGGTGCACCTACCGAAGCTGAAATTTTAATGGCTGAAAAAGTTAAAGAGCTAGTCCCATCTATCGAAAAAGTACGTATGGTAAGCTCAGGTACTGAAGCAACAATGAGTGCAATTCGCTTAGCTCGTGGTTTTACTGGTCGTGACAAAATTTTAAAGTTTGAGGGTTGTTACCACGGCCATGCAGATTCACTGCTAGTAAAAGCCGGCTCTGGTGCATTAACTATGGGTGTACCTAACTCTCCAGGCATTCCTGAAGATTTAGCTAAGCACACCCTTACGGTTTCGTTTAACAATATTGAAGAAGTGAAAGCAATTTTTGCTAAATACGCCGATGAAATCGCGTGTATTATTGTTGAGCCAGTTGCAGGTAACATGAACTGTATCCCACCAGTACCTGGCTTTTTAGAAGGACTGCGTGAAGTCTGTGATCAGTACCAATCTGTGCTTATTTTTGACGAAGTAATGACAGGTTTTCGTGTAGCCCTTGGTGGCGCTCAAGCTTATTACAACATCAAGCCAGATCTAACCTGTTTAGGTAAAGTAATTGGTGGTGGCATGCCAGTTGGCGCATTTGGTGGTAAAACAGAGATTATGGATTACATAGCCCCTGTAGGCCCTGTTTATCAAGCAGGTACACTGTCAGGAAATCCAATTGCGATGGCTGCAGGTTTAAAATCACTTGAGTTACTTAGCGCACCTGGCGTTCACGAAAAACTAGAAGCCATTAGTAAAGCGATTTGTGAAGGCTTTGAAGCAGCAGCTAAAAAAGTAGGTATTGCCTTAACTACTAACTACGCTGGCGGCATGTATGGCTTTTTCTTTACTGATGCAGAAAAAGTAACTACTTACCAACAAGCTACTGAATGTGATTTAGAGCGCTTTAAAAAGTTCTTCCACTTAATGCTTGAAGAAGGTGTTTATTTAGCGCCTTCAGCGTTTGAAGCTGGTTTTGTTTGTGCTGCGCATACAGAGCAAGAAGTTCAGGCAACGATTGAAGCGGCAGAGCGCGCTTTTGCTAAACTATAACGTTTAGCTCATAAGATCGCTTACCCATAAAAAAAGCCCTTTCGGGCTTTTTTTGTTTTTATTACTTAGCGAATACATTGGGGCCTTGGTTTAAACTCACTGGCCCTAAGCGGTAATTGAATCACTTTGCCACACCCTGGTGGTGCTTGCTTCCCGGTTTGCTCGTTTACAAATGCCCACCGAATTGAAGGTGGACGGGTATCGGCAATTGCTTGCGGGTTTAAGGGTTTTAAATAACGAATATAGGTTTCAAGCGCGCCGACACTGCCGGTTAAGCCAGTACTTTTATTATCATCACGACCTAACCATGCAACCGTCACTGTATTTTGATCAAACCCAGCAAACCAGCTGTCGCGTAATTCGTTACTAGTACCTGTTTTACCTGCGAGCTGAATCGACGGAAAATGTAAATTTAAGCGTTTAGCGGTGCCATCTTTAGTTACTCGCTTCATAGCGTATTTGGTCATGTACATGGCATCTTTATCAAAGCGTTGTTCGTTACTCACTTTATGCTTATAAAGTACTTTACCAACAGAGTCGGTTAATGCCGAGATAGACGTCAGCTCTCTGTATTCGCCATCAGCAGCAATTGTGGTATAAAGCTGAGCCACTTCAAAACTCGACATTTCAATAGCCCCTAATAGCAGCGACGGGTATTCATTAATATGGCCTTTAGCACCCAGTCCTCTGAGTGTATTAGCAACTTTATCAACCCCAACATCAAGCCCTAAGTTAACTGCCGGAATATTAATGCTGTGGCTGAATGCTTTATAAAGAGGCACGGCACCTCGGTATTGATGATCAAAGTTTTCTGGCTGCCATACTTTTCCCTCTTCGTTGGTGACTTGCACGGGTGAATCATCAAGCAACGTCGCTAAATTATAATGAGGAAGCTGCAGTGCACTTAAATACACTGCCGGTTTAACTAATGAGCCAATATTGCGCTTGGTATCAAGTACGCGGTTAAACCCTGAATAACGCACATCGCGTCCAGAGACTAACGCTGATACACCGGCTTTTTCAACATTAACGGAGATCATTGCCGCTTCTAATTCTTTGGTATTTGGACGCCTTTCCAAATAAGGTAAACTGGCCTGAATCGACTCTTCCATTGCGGTTTGTTTTTGCAAGTCGAAGTAGGTAAATACGCGCACCCCTGCATCTAATACTTCTTGATCAGGTAGCAGCTGTTTCAACTCGCGATTAACCAACTCTAAGTAACCTGGGTAAGACTTTTGTAAGCTGGCTTTCATTGGCGCAATATCAATTGCGCGCTTTAATGAAGCTCGATACTCTTTAGTGGAAATAAGTTTATTATCGACCATTAAACGCAGCACTAAGTCACGACGCTCCATAGCACGTTCTTTATAACGTCTAGGGTTATAATAAGAAGGGCCTTTAACCATGGCTACCAGCAGAGCAATTTGATCGTACTCAAGTTCATCAACGGGTTTTGCAAAGTAAAACTCAGCCGCTAATCCCATACCATGCACACCTTGGTTATAAGACTGACCTAGGTAGACTTCGTTTAAATAGGCTTCGAGAATCTGATCTTTTGAATAACGATAATCAAGAATAAGCGCAATAAAAGCTTCATTGATTTTACGTACTAATGAACGTTCACGGGTAAGGTAAATATTTTTAGCTAGCTGTTGTGTCAGTGTGCTGCCCCCTTGCACGGTTCTTCCTGCGCGAATATTGGTATATAAAGCCCGTAAAATAGAAAATACCGATACCCCGTGGTGATCATAAAAATCGCGGTCTTCGACCACTAACAAAGCATTCTTAAGCATGTCTGGAAATTTATCTAATGGCACAAATTCGCGGTCTTGTTTTGAGTCATTACCTATACGGGCTATTTGTACAGGCTCTAATCTGGCAGTGTTTAAGCGACGACCGAATTTATCTTTAATACTTGCAACCTTTTCCCCAGAGAAACGTAATTCAATTACGTGAGCATTTTCTAAACCATCATAAAACTCAAAATCACGACGAAAAATCTTAATACTATTAGCTGTTTTAATATATTGCCCTGTGCGGCTTAAGCGATTAACTGCCGTGTAATTTAAACGTTTAAGCTCCCATAAAACTTCTTGCTCAGATAAAAACTGCCCAGGAAAAAAAGTCATTGAACGCGCATACACTTGGGCTGGAAGTTGCCATTTATTGCCTTCAAATTGGCGGGTGATTTTTGCATCAAGATAAATAAAGTAAAGTGCTACAGCGATGAAAGTCGCCAGACTCAGTTTCCAAAAAATAGAAAACAAAGTTTTTAAAAATGGCCGTTTAGCCGAACTTGCGGTTTTTTTTGCAGCACTTTTTCGCGCTGATGTTTTAGATGACTTAGTAGCGCGCTTAGTCGAGGATTTACTGGTCGGTGTTTTCTTTTTTTCAGCCATTTAAGTGTAATACATTCCAAAGGTTGATTTAACGCGAGGAGCTTATCACATTACTCTAACACCTGAAAAATTAACCCTTCCTGAAATCAAAAAAGCCCTAACTGAGTAGGGCTTTGATTGAACACACAATACTTTTACTTTTAATTACTTCTTACTGAAACAAATTCTGGGTAAGCATCAATACCACAATCATGTTGATCCATACCGTTTAGCTCTTCCTCTTCGGTAACACGAATACCCATGGTTTGTTTTAAGACTGCCCAAACAATGAATGAAGCGATAAACACAAAGCCAATGATACATAGTAAACCAATTAACTGTGCCACAAGGCTAGCCTCGGCATTAGTAACCGGCACTAATACCACACCTAATATGCCACATACACCATGCACAGAGATGGCACCTACAGGGTCGTCAATTTTCACTTTATCAAGTGCCACAATGCTTAGTACAACCAAAGATCCACCTAGTAGGCCATATAAACACGCCATTAATGGTGATGGTGATAATGGATCTGCAGTAATAACCACTAAGCCTGCAAGTGCGCCATTAAGTACCATGGTTAAATCTGCCTTACCCCATAATAACTTACATAAGAACAAGGCTGATATTGCACCCATAGCTGCAGCAGCATTGGTGTTAAGTAGTATTTGACCTACTGCAGTTGCATTTTCTTTATCTGAAATTAATAACTGTGATCCACCGTTAAAGCCAAACCAACCCATCCATAAAATAAATGTACCCAATGTAGCAAGTGGCAAGTTTGAACCTGGAATTGGGTAAATTTCACCATTTTTACCATATTTACCTTTACGTGCACCCAGTAGAATTACACCCGCAAGCGCTGCAGCTGCACCGGTTGCATGGACAATGGCAGAACCTGCAAAATCAACAAAGCCTAATTCAGATAGGAAGCCGCCACCCCATGTCCAGTAACCTTCAATTGGGTAAATTAATCCTGTAAGTACTACTGTAAACACTAAGAAAGCCCATAACTTCATACGCTCCGCTACGGCGCCAGATACAATAGACATAGCCGTTGCAACAAATACTACCTGGAAGAAAAAATCAGACTCTAGTGAATGATCGGCGTCTGCCGCTTGACTACCTATTAGGCCACCAAATGAAGGAATTATTCCGCCTTCAACGTTGTCTACATACATAATGTTGTAACCGACCAACAAAAACATAGTACAAGCGATAGAATAAAGTGCGATATTTTTAGTTAGAATTTCTGTGGTATTTTTTGAGCGCACTAAACCTGCTTCTAACATTGCAAAACCAGCTGCCATCCACATAACTAAGATGCCAGAGATTAAAAAGTAAAACGTATCGAGCGAAAACTTCAGCTCTATAATTGTATTTTCCATGTTGCCCCCTTAAATAGCATCATCATCAAGTTCGCCAGTACGAATACGGACAATTTGATCTAAGTCGTAAACAAAAATTTTGCCGTCACCAATTTTGCCCGTTCCAGCAACTTTGGTAATGGTCTCTACAACGCGTTGGCAATTTTCACTACGAGTGGCAATTTCAAGTTTAATTTTAGGTATAAAGTCAACTTGGTACTCTGCACCACGGTATAACTCTGTATGACCTCTTTGACGTCCAAACCCCTTAACGTCAACCACGGTCATTCCTTCGATGCCTAAATCAGCGAGTGCTTCACGCACATCATCTAGTTTGAATGGCTTTATTATTGCACTGATCATTTTCACAAAGGCCCCCTTAGGACACTAGCTTGTTATTGTATTTGCTCTATGCAATCCAACCTTTGTGCCACCTTTAAATTACAAATAAAAACAGAGGGTTATTAAATTAAATAATATAAAAAACAAAAAAGCGCACCATTTAGGTGCGCTTTTTTTAAGCAAAATACAGAATTGGTGCGAGTCGATAAATACGCAAATAATCGTCTTTAACTAACCGTTACACTCTCGCCAAATACACATTGATAACGTATTTAAGATTAAAGTTACTCTGTCGCATCGAAAGACAAAGCCGGTTTTTTAGCATCACTTAGCCATATTGACTCCATAGTTTGCACCACTCGAAAGTGAAACTCTTCATGGGTGAAGGGTTTAGTTAAAAAGTCATTCGCACCTGATTTAATAAATCGTGCAGCAACGCCATAACTATATACATCAGCTAAACCAATAATGGCCAATTGCTCACGGCTTTTAATATTACGAATTGCTCTAATTAATTCAAAACCATTCATACCTGATAAGTTATGGTCAGTGATCACTAAGTTGATTGCCTGATCATGCTCAAGTATATGAAGAGCTTGCGCACTATTATCAACAGTAATGACGTCAAACAATTGTTTTTCGAGCATTTGCTTAACCAAGCTACTACTCAATAAGGAATTATCTACAACCAGCGCTTTGCGCCCCTGGTTACGCAATAACTGTGCTACAAATTTTATGGCGTAAAGATAAGAGTCGCGATTATCTTTAATGACGTAATCGATAATACCTAATTCCAGCATTTTTAAACGTGTATGTTCATCTGTTTGCGTTGTCATCACCAACGTAGGGATACCTTGCGACAGTGTAAAGCGAGTTATATCAGTATCGATTTGACCACCAACAGATAAATCAACTAACGCGAGCGAATAACTAGTTTGATTTAGTAACTTTTTACATTGAGTAAGTGACTGAGCGAAATCAACCCGCACATGAAGATAATGAGCAGCAATATGTTTGAGTACCTGTTGTACCCTTATATTATCTTCAACAATTAAAACCCGTTGCATAAACTCCCTTTCATTTACGTTCACCCTTTATGGTAACAAACCTAAAAATAAATCACTCTCAAGCATCCATTTAAAAACAATTAAAGCGACCAATAACCTAAAAAACTTAATTAATAATTAAATTTTTTAATCGCCTTAAACTTACAGTATGGCATACACATCAAGTATATTTCGCCCGTTTGCTATGTTGAGATTAATCTTAATTACATAAACTCAACGATTATTATCGGCAGCTAGTCTCAATACTTTTGTTTTTTACTCAAATATCGCTATAACTGCAGTACATAAAATAAAAAGGGTTAGTTATGAAATTTAGTCGAAGTCTATTTTTACCCATTGCCGCAATTGCACTTACATTTACGAGTGCAACGTTTGCCGATAATCAACGCCGTATTGATATCGACAGTAAAGTAGTTACTCAGCACAAAGCAAAAATAAATAACGAACGATTTTCTTATACGGTAGCAACAGGCACACAGCCAGTATGGGATAACAAGGGTGATGCCATTGCAACCCTTCAATACACTTACTACACCCGCGATAAAGTAGATGATAGAACAAAACGTCCATTACTTATTTCATTTAATGGTGGCCCTGGTTCAGCATCAGTTTGGATGCATTTAGCTTACACCGGCCCTCGCGTTTTAAAAATTGACGACGAAGGCTACCCAATTCAACCTTATGGTGTAAAAGATAACCCTTATTCGGTTTTAGATGTAGCGGATATCGTTTATGTAAATCCTGTAAATACAGGTTATTCACGTGTTGTAGAAGATAAAGACGGTAACCTTTTACCCAAAGATAAACAAAAAGAGCTATTTTTTGGCGTTAATGCCGATATAAAGTACCTCGCAGAATGGCTTAATACTTTTGTATCTCGCAATGAACGTTGGCGCTCTCCAAAGTTTTTAATTGGTGAAAGCTATGGTACTACTCGTGTATCGGGTTTAGCGCATGAGCTGCAAAATAGTCAGTGGATGTACATTAACGGTGTTGTACTCGTATCTCCTACCGATATCGGTATTAAACGCGACGGACCAGTAAAGGCAGCTAACCGCCTACCTTACTTTGCAGCTACTGCATGGTACCACAAAGCATTAAACGCCGATTTACAAGCAAAAGATTTAGACGAGCTATTACCGGAAGTTGAACAGTTTACCGTTAATGAGCTTATTCCTGCGCTTGCAAAAGGCGGCTTTATTGCGCCTGACGAAAAACGTCGTATTATTAAAAAAATGGCTGAATATGCGGGTTTATCTGAAACATTTGTTAGTCAAAACAATTTAGATATTCCAACACAGTTTTTTTGGAAAGAGTTATTGCGTGAACGCGGACAAATGGTTGGTCGACTGGATTCGCGCTATTTAGGCATAGATAAACGCGATGCCGGTGAGTCACCAGATTACTGGGCAGAGCTTACATCATGGCTGCACTCTTTCACTCCTGCAATTAACTATTATCTTCGTGAAGAGCTTAATTACAAAACCGATATCAAATATAACTTATTTGGTAACGTTCACCCATGGGATAGAAGCGGAAATAATACCGGTGAAAATTTACGCTTAGCCATGGCTCAAAACCCTTATTTAAATGTAATGGTTCAGGCGGGCTACTTTGACGGTGCAACCAATTACTTTGATGCCAAATATACTATGTGGCAATTAGATCCAAGTGGTAAAATGCAAGATAGATTAAGCTTTAAAGGCTACCGCAGTGGCCATATGATGTATCTACGCCACGCAGATTTAGAAAGCTCTAATAACGATTTACGCGAGTTTATAAATCAGTCTTTACCCAAAGACGGTGAATCCGCTAAATACTAATTAGCTTTTACCCACTAAAAAGTGACCTCTTAGGTCACTTTTTTGCTTATAACTGCGGCGGTTCGGTATGTGTGCAATTACCGGTGCGAATAACGGTTGGCTTTGCTATGTACTGCTTAGTAGTGAGTGTTTCAGCTAAATTGATTAGAGTCTTGAGGGTGCTTTTTAGGGCGATCCGATTATTTAACCACGTGGGTATCTTACCGCCTGGTAACGCATATACCTGATAACTAATGTGCAAATTTTTCGCCTGCTGAGTTAACAGCCACATTGCATCTAAGGTGCTTATTCTTATTACCCCTTTAGTTTTAGGTAAAAAATCTGGGCGCGCGTGAATACTAAGCTGCGTTTGCAAGTCATTCACTTTTTTATAGCACGAATAAGTAATTACATCTCTATTGCTAACAGGCCACGGGCTATCAATATAACTATAAACTAAGTTTTCTGAAGGGCTTAAACTTTTGAGTAACGTGACCTTAGTAATGTTTTCTATCCAGCTAGGGGCTGTATCGGTATCACTAAGTAAAGCAACTAAATCCTCTGCGGTGACATTGCTAACCACCGTTTCAGCTTTCATTTTCAAGGTATCGTCAGTTAAACGCTGAAAATAAACACTTACCCCTTGTTTACTTTCGTAAAGTTGCCAAGATGGCTGTGAACACACATTGGCAGCAAAACACAAAAGTGAAAAAATCATGCACTTTTGCAGCAAAGTCCGGCTACAAAAGTGCTTAGCCATTAAAGCCAATAAGGTTCTGTATCAAATGAAGCATGTCGACTTTGCTCCATGGCACTGACTAAAAAGTCAGATTTTTGCTCTAACCATAGTTGTATTTTTGCCAATTGAGCATCCTCTTGCCCGCCACATAGCTGTTTTAAATAATCAAGCGTGCTTAACTCATACATCCCATGAGAAATATCCAACCAAGGGAGCCTAAACTCTAATCGCTCATCTTTATTAAACAGTGCCCCTAAACAGTTACCACTGAGTAAACTGTTCTCTAATTGAGTGCGAAAGTTTAAGTAATCATTGCCTGCTAAGCTTTGCTCTTTAGGCAATAAGCGATGTAAGTTTTTCCAATCTTTATCAAATAAGCGATGAGCAATATCTACAATAGGTTGCTCTGCATTTTGAAGCTCTGCTTGGCTCCAATCTTTACGCCACTGCTTATTTATCAGCCACGTTGTTAAGCTCAGCAATAAACGGTTGTAGCGTGCACTATGAAAAAGCGAAAAAATATCGTCAATGCTCGGCTGTAACTCTTTTAAATCGTTAATAACTTGCGTTAACGCTGGGGCGCTATTTATTTTTTTATAAAAAGCATGGCGCTTAGAAGTATAAGTTTTTAACTGAATTGCATTTTCAACCCATGCTAACTCACTTAATAGCCACTTGAGTTCTGTTCTGAGTTGCTCGGTACTTTCTTTACTAACAATATCGTCAAACAACCAAAAGTTGTGTCTAATTAAACTAATGCCGTCGGTTACACGTTTTAATGTTTTTAAACTTGGCTTATCGAAATAGCATTGCTCGTGTTTTTGCACAAAGCGAATACCAAACCCCATAGCTTCAATAAGGGCTTGCTCTTGAGTGGCTTGCTTATTAAGTTTCACAAAGCCGATTGATTTACTTGGTTGAAGCGGCGTGTCATCCGCAAGGCGGTAGCCTCTTGCTGCTTTTGAATAGAGCCCTAAACGAATGCTGTTTTGGCTCACTAATATATCTGCAAAAGCAAATAGCTCCTCACGACTACCTTCAACCAGCTCGATTTCAAGCTCGCTGATGATTTCTACCTTACCTGACGCAGCAATTTCACCTTTATCTAATACCACTTCAATTTTGGCACCATTTGGGGTTTCTATTAACCACGTACGGCGAATAAAATTAGTACTAAAAATAGGGAATAGATTTTGTGATATGGCATCAATTTGCATACCGTGAGGCCAAATTGATGAATCAAACGCCATTAGATTTGGCCGGTTTGTTTCTATTGGAAGATTGTACTCTGGGCGCTGATGTAAGCCCCCTACCACTTCTCCAGCTAGCTTAATTGTTTGCTCACAGCGCTCGTCTGTACAACGCGTTCTAAAGCCAATATCGAGTGCTCTTAACTCTCTGCTTGGTGTATCATAATAAGCATTTTGCAAACTTTTAGAAGGTTTGTTTGTGACTGTTTTTGCAAATTGAGTAATTAGTGAGGGGATCAGTGGAATGACGTCATCTGATACCAAAAATTTCAGTTCTATCTCAGTATCCATTAGGCTTGCGGATTACCCTTAAAATTAATAAGTGCTCAAAATAAACAAAGCAGCCCTATATTGCAAATTTTTTAGTCATAAACACACAAGCAAAATGCTCTGGTTACAATATCTGTCTTGCTATTAAACTATTAAATCCATACTATCTATATACTTATGCGAAATAAAAATCACGTTCACAACGGACACTGCTAGATTAACAAGGTAGATAAATGCTAAAACACTGTTTACTATGGCTGCTTTTAACAGCCGCCCCGTTTATGAGCCAAGCAGAGGAAGCTCAATCAACGTCGCCGACTAATGCTAAAACAGCTTATATAATCGATAATTTGTATACTTTCATGCGCTCAGGTGCCAGTAAAGACTATCGTTTACTTGGTTCAATAGATGCAGGTACGCAACTCACTTTATTATCTGATGAACAAAATGGTTTTATAAAAGTTAAAGATGATAAAGATCGTGAAGGCTGGGTAGAAGCTAAATTCATTAGTGAATCAGCTGGTTTAAAACAACAATACCAAGCCCTCAATAATGAAATAAGCACTATGCAAAATAGACTTCGTCAAGCGCAAGTTGAGTTACCTGAGCTGCAAGAGCAAAACGCACAGTTAACCGAACAAAACGCGCAACTATTAGCACAAATTAGTCAGTTACAAGGTGAGCTTTCTCAAGAACAACAGCTAAAACAAGCAACCAGTGCTAAAGAAAAACGCCAGTTACTTACTTACGGTGGAGCCATTGCATTTTTAGGTTTGTTCTTAGGAATTATCTTAACTATCGTGTTATCACGCAGAAAACGCTATGAAGGTTGGGCATAAGCTTAACTTAATACAGCAGGCATAAAAAAAGCATCATATGATGCTTTTTTTATGCCTGCTGTATTTTTTCTTAAAAGAATATCTACGTTATATATCT